>NZ_JBHVUQ010000002.1:0-117306 GCF_042884105.1 Streptomyces sp. NPDC058157 | reverse complement strand
GGGGGGGGTCCGGGGGGGGGGGCGCCCCCCCCCCCCCCCCCCCGACCCGGCGCAGCCGGGCTCATCCCCCAGACGCGGCCACTGAGGCAGAGGGCTCAGCCCCAGGTGTCCCCGGGCCCGGAACCACCGGGCGCCCGAAGGGGCCCGTACCGCTTCGGCCGCCCACCCGGACCCTGGACCTTGATCAGCCGGACCGTCCCCTGCCCGAGGTCCGCGTTCAGCCGCGCCACCAGCTGCGGCGCCAGCAGCTTCAGCTGCGCGGCCCACGCGGAGGAATCGCAGCGGACCAGCAGCTCCCGCTCCTCGTACCGTTCCGGTTCGCAGTGCGCGGCGATCTCCGGGCCGACGATGTCGGCCCACCGCTCCATCACCCCGGCGACCGCGATCGGCATCTCCCAGCCGCGCTCGGTGCGCAGCCGGTCCAGCGCCGCCATCAGCGGCATCGGGTCCCGGCCGTCGGCGCGCGCGCCGGAGCGCAGCCCCGGCTGCTGCTGGCGCTTGCGCCCGCCCACCGCGTTGCCGCGGGCCCGCGCCTGCTCGCGCGCGGCGGCCAGGGCCTGCCGGGCCAGGTCCACTCCGGAGGGCTCCGGAGCCTTCCGCTTCTGCTGCTCGCCGTCGTTCACAGCCGGGTCACCTCACCGCCGGACACCGCGTACCGCGTCCCCGTCAGCACGTCCGGCACGTCGTCGTCCACCGCCGCCGTCACGAGGACCTGCTCGCCCGGAGCCACCAGTTCCGCGAGCCGCTCGCGGCGGCGGGCGTCCAGCTCCGCGAAGACGTCGTCCAGGATCAGCACCGGTTCGTTGCCCTCCGCGCGCAGCAGCTCGTACGAGGCCAGTCGCAGCGCCAGCGCGTACGACCAGGACTCGCCGTGGCTGGCGTACCCCTTGGCGGGGAGGTCGCCGAGGCGCAGGAGCACGTCGTCGCGGTGCGGCCCCATCAAGGTCACCCCGCGTTCGATCTCCTGCTTGCGCACCTCGGACAGGCCCGCCAGCAGCACCTCGTAGAGCGCCTCGCGGGTACGGGCCTCCCCGCGGTCGACCGCCTCTCCCGCCGAGGCCTTGTAGGCCAGCCCGAGCGGGCCGCCGCCGGGCGCGAGCTGCTCGTAGGCCTTGTCGGCCAGCGGCAGCAGGGTCGCGATCAGGTCGAGCCGGTGGGAGAGCAGCTCGGCGCCGGCGCGGGCGAGGTGCTGGTCCCACACGTCGAGGGTGGACAGGTCCATGGACCGGCCGCCGTGCCGGCGCGCCATCGCCGCCGACTTCAGCAGGGTGTTGCGCTGCTTGAGGACCCGTTCGTAGTCGGAGCGGACGGCCGCCATCCGCGGGGAGCGGGCGGTGACCAGCTCGTCCAGGAACCGCCGCCGCTCGCCGGGGTCGCCCTTGACCAGGGCCAGGTCCTCGGGGGCGAACAGCACGGTCCGTACGATCCCCAGCACGTCCCGGGGCCTGACCTGCGAGGACCTGTTGATACGGGCCCGGTTGGCGCGGCCCGGGTTGAGCTCCAGCTCGACCAGCTGCTGGCGTTCGCCCTGGGTGACGGCGGCGCGGACGACGGCCCGGTCGGCGCCCATGCGCACGAGCGGGGCGTCGGAGGAGACCCGGTGGCTGCCCAGGGTGGCCAGGTAGCCGATGGCCTCGACCAGGTTGGTCTTGCCCTGGCCGTTGGGGCCCACGAAAGCCGTGACGCCCGGGGCGAGGGGGACCTCGGCCCGGGCGTACGAGCGGAAGTCGGCCAACGAGAGATGCGAGACGTGCATACGGCGCCGACCTCCCCCGGCTTCCTGCTGCTGTGCTGTGTGGTGCTGTGGTGCGGTTACTTCTTCTCGACCGCGTGGCCGCCGAACTGGTTGCGCAGGGCCGCGATCATCTTCATCTGCGGCGAGTCGTCCTGGCGGGAGGCGAAGCGGGCGAACAGCGAGGCGGTGATCGCCGGCAGCGGCACCGCGTTGTCGATCGCCGCCTCGACGGTCCAGCGGCCCTCGCCCGAGTCCTGGGCGAAGCCCTTGAGGCCTTCGAGGTGCTCGTCCTCGTCCAGCGCGTTGACGGCGAGGTCCAGCAGCCAGGAGCGGATGACCGTGCCCTCCTGCCAGGACCGGAAGACCTCGCGGACGTCGGTGACCGAGTCCACCTTCTCCAGGAGCTCCCAGCCCTCGGCGTAGGCCTGCATCATGGCGTACTCGATGCCGTTGTGGACCATCTTCGCGAAGTGGCCGGCGCCGACCTTGCCCGCGTGCACGGCGCCGAAGTCACCCTCGGGCTTGAGGGCGTCGAAGATCGGCTGTACGGCCGCGACGTGCTTCTCGTCGCCGCCGTACATCAGCGCGTAGCCGTTCTCCAGGCCCCAGACGCCGCCGGAGACGCCGCAGTCGACGAAGCCGATGCCCTTGGCCTTGAGCTCCTCGGCGTGCTTCTCGTCGTCGGTCCAGCGGGAGTTGCCGCCGTCGACCACGATGTCGCCGGGGGAGAGCAGCTCCGCCAGCTCGTCCACGGTGGACTGCGTCGCGGCGCCTGCCGGGACCATGACCCACACCACGCGGGGGGACTGGAGGCTGTCCACAAGCTCCCGCAGGCTGTGGACATCGGCGAGGTCCGGGTTGCGGTCGTATCCGATGACGGTGTGGCCTGCGCGGCGGATGCGCTCGCGCATGTTACCGCCCATCTTGCCGAGACCGACGAGACCGAGCTCCATCAGGTGGGTTCCTTAAGCGTTGGGGCCGTCTGTGTCGGGGCTCCCCGGGGACCGGTGGTTTCCGGCCGTTTTCTCCTGGGTCGCCCGCCGGGTCCGAGCCTACGCCGGGGCGTGGCGACAGGCCGCTCCGCACGGCGCCGGGCCCGGCCCCCGCTGCTGCGGGACCGGGCCCGGTACCGGCGTACCGGAAGGGCGTCAGCCGGAGAGGCGGACCGGCATGATCAGGTACTTGTAGGCCTCGTCCGCCTCGGCGTCGACCGCGGGACGGCCGCTGAGCAGGGCGGGCTTGGTCGACGTGGTGAAGCTGAGCTGGGCGGCGGGCGAGTCGATCGCGCTCAGGCCGTCGAGCAGGAACGTCGGGTTGAAGGCGATCGAGATGTCGTCGCCCTCCAGCGTCGCGTCGACGCGCTCCACAGCCTGTGCATCGTCGCTGGACCCGGCCTCCAGGATGAGGACGCCCTGCTCGAAGCTGAGGCGGACCGGGGTGTTGCGCTCGGCGACGAGGGCCACGCGCTTGACGGCCTCGACGAACGGGGCGGTCTCGATCACGGCGACCGAGTTGAACTCCGTCGGGAAGAGCGTGCGGTACTTCGGCAGGTCGCCCTCGAGGAGGCGGGTGGTGGTGCGGCGGCCCGCGCCCTCGAAGCCGATGAGGCCCTCGCCCTGGCCGGAGCTGGAGAGCGCCAGGCTGACGGTGTCACCGCTGGTCAGGGACTTGGCGGTGTCGAGGAGGGTCTTGGCGGGCACCAGGGCCACGGCCGAGGTGTCCGGGTTCTCCGGCTTCCACAGGAACTCGCGGACCGCGAAGCGGTAGCGGTCGGTGGAGGCCAGGGTGACGCGGTCGCCCTCGATCTCGATGCGGACACCGGTCAGCACGGGCAGCGTGTCGTCACGGCCGGCGGCGATGGCCACCTGGGCGGCGGCGGAGGCGAAGACCTCACCGGGGACGGTGCCGGTGGCGGTGGGCATCTGCGGCAGGGCCGGGTACTCCTCCACAGGCAGGGTGTGGAGTGTGAACCGTGAGGAGCCGCAGACCACGGTCGCCCGTACACCGTCTGTGGAAATCTCCACCGGGCGGTTGGGGAGGGCGCGGCAGATGTCGGCGAGGAGCCGGCCGGAGACGAGGACGGTGCCGTCCTCCTCCACGTCCGCCTCGACCGAGACGCGGGCCGAGACCTCGTAGTCGAAGCCGGAGAGGGACAGGGTGCCCTCCTCGGCCTTGAGCAGCAGGCCCGCGAGGACGGGGACCGGCGGCCGGGCCGGGAGGCTGCGTGCGGCCCAGGCCACCGCCTCCGCGAGTACGTCGCGCTCCACCCGGATCTTCACCGGAACCGCCTCCTGCTGTTGCTCGCTCGTCTGCCGGCCTTCGTCGTCGGTCGTCGATGCCTCGACCGATGCCGGGGACCAGTCTGACGTACGGCGCCGACAGTCGTTGCGGCTGGCGGTCAAGTCGGGAGCGAGGCGTCGGGGCGGCCGTCCGACGAGTTGTGCACAGGACCTGCTTGAAAACCGAATCCACGCTAACTGTCTATGGGGGTAGTAGTAGGGCCTGTGGAAACGGTGGAAAAGCTCGTTTTCGCAGGTCAGCCCCGGTTTTTTATCCCCACACCCTGTGGGTGGCACCGGTGGACAACACGGTGTCTCTGTGGAGAAAGCAAAGTTCTGCACAGGCCGTCCCCAGGGGACCCTCACTACTCCACAGGTGTGTCCCCAGTTTTTCCCCAGAAGTCCACAGCCCAAACGTCGACATCCGTGTGACGGCTTTCACTCGCGACGGTGATCGGAGGGGGCCGGTTGCCGAACAGTGGACAACCGTGTGGAGAACCGTCGGGAACCTGTGCACAGGATGCGCCAGCCTGTGAGTCAGCGGTGGACAGAGAAGTGGATGAGCCTGTGGATGATTTTTCTGTCCACAGGCTGTGGATGGCGCTTGCGCACAATTCCACAGCTGTCTGACCTGGGCTGATGGGGCCTCAACCTGCACCCCTGTGGACAGATTGTGGGTGAGGATCACTGTCCTCAGGCTGTGGACGGAAGAAAGTTGCGGAATCTGTGGACAACTGCCGCTCCCGGGGGCGTATTCGAACAGAGCTGGGGCGCACGAACGACGAAGGGCGCCCCCGGTGGGATCCGGGAGCGCCCTGTGCTGGGGTCGAGAGGCCCCTGACGCGCCGGCCGGGGGCCGTCCTCAGCCGTTCTTGATGCGGTTGGTGAGCTCCGTGACCTGGTTGTAGATGGAGCGCCGCTCCGCCATCAGGGCGCGGATCTTGCGGTCCGCGTGCATGACGGTGGTGTGGTCGCGGCCGCCGAACTGGGCCCCGATCTTCGGCAGCGACAGGTCCGTCAGCTCCCGGCACAGGTACATGGCGATCTGCCGCGCCGTCACCAGCACCCGGCTGCGCGAGGATCCGCACAGGTCGTCCACGGTCAGACCGAAGTAGTCCGCGGTGGCCGCCATGATGTCGGCGGCGGTGAGCTCCGGCGCGCTGTCCTCGCCGCCCGGGATCAGGTTCTTGAGGACGTCCTCGGCCAGGCCCAGGTCCACCGGCTGCCGGTTGAGGCTCGCGAACGCCGTGACCCGGATCAGCGCCCCCTCCAGCTCGCGGATGTTGCGCGAGATCCGGGAGGCGATGAACTCCAGCACCTCCGGCGGGGCGTTGAGCTGCTCCTGCACGGCCTTCTTGCGCAGGATCGCGATCCGGGTCTCCAGCTCGGGCGGCTGGACGTCGGTGATCAGACCCCACTCGAAGCGGTTGCGGAGCCGGTCCTCCAGGGTCACCAGCTGCTTGGGCGGCCGGTCGGAGGAGAGCACGATCTGCTTGTTGGCGTTGTGGAGCGTGTTGAAGGTGTGGAAGAACTCCTCCTGCGTCGACTCCTTGCTCGCCAGGAACTGGATGTCGTCGACGAGCAGGATGTCCATCTCGCGGTAGCGCTTGCGGAAGGCGTCGCCCTTGCCGTCGCGGATGGAGTTGATGAACTCGTTGGTGAACTCCTCCGAGCTCACGTACCGCACCCGGGTGCCGGGGTAGAGGCTCCGCGCGTAGTGCCCGATGGCGTGCAGCAGGTGCGTCTTGCCGAGTCCCGACTCCCCGTAGATGAACAGCGGGTTGTACGCCTTCGCCGGCGCCTCGGCCACGGCCACCGCCGCGGCGTGCGCGAAGCGGTTGGAGGCACCGATGACGAAGGTGTCGAAGAGGTACTTGGGGTTCAGCCGTGCGGTCGGCTCCAGCGGTCCCGAGGTCGAGCCGCCGGACGGGGCCGACGGCGGCGGCGCGGGCGTGGGCCGGCCGGGGGCCGGGCGCGGCGGGGACGGCTCGTACGAGGACTGGTCGTAGGACTGCTGCTCGTACTGCTGGGGTTCGTACTTCTGCTGCTCGTACTGGGGGGACTCGTACTTCTGCTGCTCGTACGTCTGCTGTTCGTACTTCTGCGGCTCGTAGCCGCCCTGCTCGTAGCCGCCGGTCTCCGGCTGCTGGAGGTAGCCGGGCTGGGGGGAGGCGTAGGGGTCGCGCTCGGGGAAGCGCTGCTGCTGCCAGCCGTAGTCGTCCTGGCCGCCGCGGGGCCACGCGCCGGGCTCGGGGCGCGGCTGCTGGTACTCCGGGTACGCGGGGCGGGCGGTGGGCAGCTGCTCCTCGCCGGGGCCGGGGCCGGGACGCGGGCCGCCGTACGGCTCGTAGGCCTCGCGGGAGGAGGAGGTGGGCGCGGCGGGGGGTGCGGGCTCGCCGGCGGAGTCGTCCACGGTGATGGCGATCCGGATCGGGCGGCCGCACTCGCGGCTGAGGGCGTCGCTGATCAGCGGGGCGAGGCGGCCTTCGAGCACCCGCTTGCCCCATTCGTTGGGGACGGCGAGCAGGGCGGTGTCGGCGACGAGGGCCAGTGGCTGGCAGCGTTCCACCCACTGCTTGTCCTTCGGCTCGATCCCCTGCTGACCCTCCCCGAGCAGCTTCTCGAGCACGCGTGGCCACACTGCGGCAAGATCGGCAGGTACGTCAGCCACAGAGCACGCTCTCTCACAGGTCCCTCGTCCCACGAATGTGTGGTTCTTTGGGACGGTCGGGACAAAAAACAGGGATCAGGCAACGGTAGTCAGGCCGGTGGGTGCGGTTCAAGTCGTTGTCCACAGCCTGTGCACAGTGTGGGGCAGGGGGCGCTCGGTTTGACCGGATGGCGTAGCCCCGCGTACCGTAGCGAGGTCGAGTTGTCGATGGCTGCTGCCGCCTGCCTACCGATGGGCGAAGATCACTGATTGTGATCATTTAGCGGTGTCCACTCGGGCGAACACGCGAGTTCCTCGTGGGCGCACGGTGACAGCCAGGCGATGTACCGCCACAACGATTCATTCTCTGGAGCCCCCGAGTGAGCAAGCGCACCTTCCAGCCGAACAACCGCCGTCGTGCCAAGACCCACGGCTTCCGTCTGCGTATGCGTACCCGCGCCGGCCGCGCCATCCTGGCGAACCGCCGCAGCAAGGGCCGTTCCGCCCTCTCCGCGTAACAACGCGCAGGTCGTGACGTCGTGCTGTCTCCCGAGAATCGGCTGAGGCGGCGCGAGGACTTCGCGAGCGCGGTGCGCCGAGGTCGCCGGGCAGGTCGCCCGCTCCTCGTCGTCCACCTACGTACCAGCGGTGCCACGGACCCGCACGAGCCGGGGGAGACTGTTCCCTCGCCGCGTGCGGGTTTCGTCGTCAGCAAGGCCGTCGGCGTCGCAGTCGTCCGGAACCGGGTGAAGCGCCGCCTGCGGCACCTCGTCCGCGACCGGCTGGCCCGGCTGCCCGCCGGTAGCCTGGTGGTGGTGCGGGCCCTGCCCGGAGCTGCCGACGCCGGCGTGGACGAGCTGGCCCGCGACCTGGACGCCGCCCTCGGGCGGCTGCTGGGAGGCGTGGCTCGATGAAGTACCCGCTGCTCGCTTTGATCAAGCTGTACCAGTGGACGATCAGTCCGCTGCTCGGGCCGGTGTGCCGCTATTACCCGTCGTGCTCGCGCTACGGGTTCACGGCCATCGACCGGCATGGTGCGGTGAAGGGGACGTTTCTGACCGCCTGGCGGATCCTGCGGTGCAACCCGTGGTCCCCGGGTGGTGTCGACTACGTCCCACCCCGTAAACGCCCGCGTTGGCACGAGCAGCTGCGCAGTGCGTTGCGTAGATCTCGCAATGCTCAAGGAGCCTGATTAGTGGACACGATTGCCAGTCTGTTCAGCTTTATCACCACACCCGTGTCGTGGATCATCGTCCAGTTCCACAAGCTGTACGGGGCGATCTTCGGTGCGGACAGTGGATGGGCCTGGGGCCTGTCCATCGTGTCCCTGGTGGTCCTGATCCGTATCTGCCTGATCCCGCTCTTCGTCAAGCAGATCAAGGCCACGCGCGGCATGCAGGCGCTCCAGCCGAAGATGAAGGCGATCCAGGAGCGCTACAAGAACGACAAGCAGCGTCAGTCCGAAGAGATGATGAAGCTGTACAAGGAGACGGGCACCAACCCGCTCTCCTCGTGCCTCCCCATCCTGGCGCAGTCCCCGTTCTTCTTCGCGCTCTACCACGTGCTCGCGGCCATCGCCAACGGCAAGACCATCGGCGTGATCAACCAGTCGCTGCTGGAGAGCGCCCGCCAGGCGCACATCTTCGGCGCCCCGCTGGCCGCCAAGTTCATGGACAGCAGCGAGAAGGTCGCGAGCCTCAACGCCTCGATCACCGACGTGCGCATCGTGACCGCCGTCATGATCGTCATGATGTCGCTGTCGCAGTTCTACACCCAGCGTCAGCTGATGCAGAAGAACGTCGACCTCTCGGTCAAGACGCCGTTCATGCAGCAGCAGAAGATGCTGATGTACATCTTCCCGCTGATCTTCGCCTTCATGGGCATCAACTTCCCCGTCGGTGTCCTCGTCTACTGGCTGACCACCAACGTGTGGACCATGGGCCAGCAGATGTACGTGATCAACCAGAACCCGACGCCGGGCAGCAAGGCGCAGGACCAGTACCTGACCCGTCTCCTGAAGCACGTCTCCACCCACGGGAACGTCAAGGGCCGGGGCAAGAAGAAGATCGTCGCGGCCATCGTGGCCAAGGGCCCGGACCGTAACGACAACGAGCGCAAGTTCATCACCGCGCTGTCGAAGCAGGGCATGGCCGCCCAGGCCGACGGCTCCGTGACCAGGAGCTCCGAGGCCACCGCGGACGCCGACGCGGCGAGTGGCGGTGTCGCGACGAAGCGGCAGCAGCCCAAGCGGCAGTCGAAGTCGAAGCGCCAGACGCCCCCCAGCAAGCCCTCCAAGAAGTAGAAGGAGTCCCTCCCGTGACGGAAGGCACCACCACCGCCGCCGCTGAGAGTGGCGACACCCTCACCCGCCTCGAGCAGGAGGGCGAGATCGCGGCCGACTACCTTGAGGGTCTGCTGGACATCGCCGACCTGGACGGCGACATCGACATGGACGTCGAGGCGGACCGCGCCTCGGTGTCGATCGTCAGCGACTCGGGCGGCCGCGAGCTGCAGAAGCTCGTCGGCCGTGACGGTGAGGTCCTGGAGGCCCTCCAGGAGCTGACCCGCCTCGCGGTGCACCGGGAGACCGGGGACCGCAGCCGGCTGATGCTGGACATCGCGGGCTTCCGGGCGAAGAAGCGCGAGGAGCTGGCTGCCCTGGGCGCCCAGGCCGCCGCGGACGTGAAGGCCTCGGGCGAGCCGCTGAAGCTGGCCCCGATGACCCCGTTCGAGCGCAAGGTCGTCCACGACGCCGTGGCGGCCGCGGGCCTCAAGAGCGAGTCCGAGGGCGAGGAGCCGCAGCGCTTCGTCGTTGTGCTTCCGGCCTGATCCGGAATGCTGTGAGTCGGCCCCGCCTGTGTCGCAGGCGGGGCCGATGTTTGTAAGCCTGGCAGTTGAACGACCACGGTTTTGGCGTGAGCGGTTCTGTACGGAAGGACGGTCCCCGTGACGGAGGCAGCGGAGCTTCCCCCGGCGCCCGAAGAGGCGCGCGCGGTGTTCGGTGAATTTTTCCCGGAAGCTGTGCGGTATGCGGAGCTGCTCGCTGACGCGGGCGTCAAACGAGGGCTCATCGGCCCTCGTGAGGTTCCCCGGTTGTGGGAGCGGCACCTGCTGAACTGCGCGGTGCTCTCCGAGGTGGTGCCCGCCGGCGTCACCGTGTGCGACGTGGGTTCCGGGGCCGGTCTGCCCGGGATCCCGCTCGCCCTGGTCCGGCGGGACCTCAAGATCACCCTGCTGGAGCCGCTGCTGCGCCGCACGACCTTCCTCCAGGAAGCCGTCGAGCTGCTGGGGCTGGACCACGTCACGGTCGTGCGCGGCCGGGCCGAGGAGGTGCTGGGCAAGGTCCAGCCGGTCCACGTGGTCACGGCGCGGGCGGTCGCCCCGCTGGACCGGCTGGCGGGCTGGGGCGTGCCGCTGCTGCGTCCCTACGGCGAGATGCTGGCGCTCAAGGGCGACACGGCCGAGGAGGAGCTGGTCTCCGCGAAGACCGCGCTCAGCAAGCTCGGTGTGGTGAAGACCTCAGTGCTCCAGGTCGGCGAAGGTGTGGTCGACCCCCTGTCCACGGTGGTCCGCGTGGAGGTCGGGGAGAGCCCCGGCGGGGTGCGCTTCGCGGCCAAGCGGGCCAAGGCCGCCCGGGTGAGCCGGACGCGCCGGCGCCGCTGACGCCGGCGTCGTGGAGGCGATCCGGGGCGGGTTGCGCCCTATAGGTATGGATTTCGGAGTGTCGTAGCGGGCTGAAGACTCCGTCCCGGCATCGTGTTTCACGTGAAACGTCGCTCTCTGCTGCACGGAATCATCAGCCGCGGCCGGGCTGCTGCGGCCCCCCGTCCCCGCCAGGAGAGGGGGGTGACGGAGTTGTCCACAACGGTGGATTCATCCACAGGAGCACGGGCCCCGCTGGTTCGCGACCCGGGTGGCATGGCAGGCTCTGTTCATCGCGAGCCCGCTGCCGAGGAGAGTGACACCGTGCGGTCCGACGCCAACCTCGCGGGGCCGATGACCGATCCGGTCCCCGGTCCCCGCTCTGAACCCCCAGGCGACGACATTTCCCTGGGCGCGCCCCCGGCAGCGGCCGGGACGGAGGCGCCCGCGCCCCTCGTGGACAACGACGACGACACCCCGATCGAGCGGGCCGCGCAGCAGGCGGTGGAGCCCATCGGCCGCTCCGGCGTCCCCCTGCCCCGGCCGGCGGAGACCCGGATCATGGTGGTCGCCAACCAGAAGGGCGGCGTCGGCAAGACCACGACGACCGTCAACCTGGCGGCCTCCCTGGCACAGCACGGCGCGCGCGTCCTGGTGATCGACCTGGACCCGCAGGGCAACGCCTCCACGGCGCTCGGCATCGACCACCACGCGGACGTGCCCTCCATCTACGACGTGCTCGTCGACAGCCGACCGCTGCTGGAGGTCGTCCAGCCGGTGGTGGACGTGGAGGGCCTCTTCTGCGCCCCGGCCACCATCGACCTCGCGGGTGCGGAGATCGAGCTGGTCTCCCTGGTGGCCCGAGAGAGCCGGCTCCAGCGCGCGATCCAGGCGTACGAGCAGCCGCTCGACTACATCCTGATCGACTGCCCGCCCTCCCTGGGCCTGCTGACCGTGAACGCCCTCGTGGCGGGCGCGGAGGTACTGATCCCGATCCAGTGCGAGTACTACGCGCTGGAGGGGCTGGGCCAGCTCCTGCGCAACGTCGACCTGGTGCGCGCCCACCTGAACCCGACCCTGCACGTGTCCACCATCCTGCTGACCATGTACGACGGCAGGACCAGGCTGGCCTCGCAGGTGGCGGAGGAGGTGCGCACCCACTTCGGCAAGGAGGTGCTGCGCACCAGCATCCCGCGGTCGGTGCGCATCTCGGAGGCCCCGAGCTACGGGCAGACGGTCCTCACCTACGACCCGGGTTCCAGCGGAGCACTCTCCTACATGGAGGCGGCGCGTGAGATCGCGCTCCGGGGAGCCGGAATCCATTACGACACCCAGAACGCCCACCTGGGCGCGGGCATGAACGGCACGCAGAGCATGGCGGAGGGGATCCAGTGAGTGAGCGACGTAGGGGTCTGGGGCGGGGGCTCGGCGCGCTGATCCCGGCCGCTCCCCAGGAGAAGACGCCGGTGATGGGTGCCGGGTCCACGTCTCCGTCGGCGGTACCGGTACTGACGTCGGAGCGGGGCATCGCGGCCGCGAAGCTCGCCGCTCTGAGCCAGGGCATGGGGGCTCCCCCAGCGGTAGCTGGGGGAGTTTCACGTGAAACATTGCCGCCGGTGGAGACGGTGGCCGCGGAGCCGGACATCGCGGGGGCGACGTTCGCGGAGCTTCCGCTGGACGCCATCACGCCGAACCCGAAGCAGCCGCGCGAGGTGTTCGACGAGGACGCCCTCGCGGAGCTGGTGACCTCGATCCAGACGGTGGGCCTGCTCCAGCCGGTGGTCGTCCGGCAGGCGGCCGACCCGGGGCGCTATGAACTGGTCATGGGCGAGCGGCGCTGGCGCGCCTGCCGTGAGGCGGGTCTGGAGACCATCCCCGCGATCATCCGGGCGACGGAGGACGAGAAGCTCCTCCTCGACGCGCTCCTGGAGAACCTGCACCGGGCGCAGCTGAACCCGCTGGAGGAGGCTGCCGCCTACGACCAGCTCCTCCGGGAGTTCAACTGCACCCACGACCAGCTGGCGGACCGGATCGGGCGCTCCCGTCCGCAGGTCACGAACACCCTGCGGCTGCTGCGGCTCACGCCGGAGGTGCAGAAGAAGGTGGCCGCCGGCGTGCTGCTGGCCGGTCACGCGCGAGCCCTGGTGGCGGTGGAGGACGCCGAGGAGCAGCTCGCTCTGGCTCAGCGGATCGTGGCCGAGGGGCTGTCGGTGCGCTCGGTCGAGGAGATCATCCAGCTGATGGGCTCCGAGCCGTCGAGCACCGTGAAGCCCAAGGGCCCTCGGGCCGGGGGCCGGGTCTCTCCGGCGCTCAGCGAGCTGGCGACGCGTCTGTCGGACCGGTTCGAGACGCGGGTGAAGGTGGATCTGGGCCAGAAGAAGGGCAAGATCACCGTCGAGTTCGCGTCGATGGAGGACCTGGAGCGGATCCTGGGCACCCTGGCGCCGGGCGAGGGCCGGGTGCTCGAACAGGGCTTGTCCGGGGAGTAGCCCTTCCCCTCCCGTTTTCCCCACTGCCCCCTGCTTCTCCGAGATGTCCACCCTCGAAGAAGCAGGGGGCAGTGGCTACGATGCGGTTATGGGTCGTCGGCTCGTACCGCTCACGCTGGACAACCTCCAGGACCTGCCCAGGCGTTGCCGCAGCTGTGTGTTCTGGGAACTGGATCCCGTCACCGGTGAGGCCGCGGTCAAAGCGGGCACCGCGGACCTGGAGAAGGAAGCCTGGATCTCGGCTGTCCTCCTGGACTGGGGATCCTGTGGCCGTGTGGTCTACGTGGACGAGGTTCCGGTGGGATTCGTCCTCTACGCGCCGCCCGCTTACGTACCGCGCGCCGCGTCCTTCCCGACCAGCCCGGTCTCCCCGGACGCGGTGCAGCTGATCACGGCCTGGATCATGCCGGGCTATCAGGGTCAGGGCCTGGGGCGGGTCATGGTGCAGACGGTCGCCAAGGACCTGCTGCGGCGGGGCTTCAAGGCGATCGAGGCCTTCGGTGACGCCCGCTGGGAGCGGCCCGCCTGCCTGCTGCCGGCCGACCACCTGCTGTCCGTGGGCTTCAAGACCGTAAGGCCCCATCCGGCTCATCCGAGGCTGAGGCTGGAGCTGCGGACGACGCTGTCGTGGAAGGAAGACGTGGAACTGGCCCTGGACCGGCTGCTGGGCGGGGCGAGGGCCCGCAAGGAACCGGCGCTGCGGCCGCTGTGACGGACGCCGGGCATGCGGAACGGGGCCACCCCTCGAAGGGGCGGCCCCGTTTCACAGGAGACTGCGTCAGGCGGTCTTGGCCTCGATGAAGCCGTCCAGGTCGCGCAGGATGGCGGCCTTCGGCTTGGCACCCACGATGGTCTTGACGACCTCGCCGCCCTGGTAGACGTTCAGGGTCGGGATGGACATGACGCCGTACTTGGCGGCCGTGCCCGGGTTCTGGTCGATGTTGAGCTTGACGATCTCGATCTGGTCGCCGTACTCGGCCGCGATCGCCTCCAGGGACGGGGCGATCTGGCGGCACGGACCGCACCACTCGGCCCAGAAGTCCACGAGCACGGGCTTGTCGCTGCGAAGGACCTCGGAATCGAAGTCGGCGTCAGTCACGTTCTTGAGGGTGCCGGCCACAGCGGCCTCCTTTTTCCTGCGGGGTGGGGTGTAGGGGGGTGGTGCGGGATCAGACGGTCGCGGCGGCGGGCTCGGCGTCCGAGAGCGCCGCGAGGAAGCGCTCCGCGTCGAGTGCGGCGGAGCAGCCGGTGCCGGCGGCGGTGATCGCCTGACGGTAGGTGTGGTCCACGACGTCGCCGGCGCCGAAGACACCGGGGAGGTTGGTGCGCGTGGAAGGCGCGTCGACCTTGAGGTAGCCCTCGTCGTCCAGGTCGAGCTGGCCGGTGAACAGTTCGGTGCGCGGGTCGTGGCCGACGGCGATGAACAGGCCGGTCACGGGCAGCTCGGAGGTCGCACCGGTCTTGGTGTTGCGCAGCGTCAGGCCGGAGAGCTTCTGCTCGCCGTGGATGCCGGCGACCTCGCTGTCCCAGGCGAAGCTGATCTTCGGGTCGGCGAAGGCGCGGTCCTGCATGGCCTTGGAGGCGCGCAGGGTGTCACGGCGGTGGACGATCGTGACGGACTTGGCGAAGCGGGAGAGGAAGGTCGCCTCCTCCATCGCGGTGTCGCCGCCGCCGACGACGGCGATGTCCTGGTCCTTGAAGAAGAACCCGTCACAGGTCGCGCACCAGGAGACGCCGCGTCCGGAGAGGGCGTCCTCGTTCGGGAGGCCGAGCTTGCGGTGCTGGGAGCCGGTGGTGACGATGACGGCCTTGGCGCGGTGCACGGTGCCGGCGGTGTCGGTGACGGTCTTGATCTCACCGGTGAGGTCCACGGAGACGATGTCGTCGGGGACGAGCTCCGCGCCGAAGCGCTCGGCCTGCGCACGCATGTTGTCCATGAGGTCCGGGCCCATGATGCCGTCCCGGAAGCCCGGGAAGTTCTCGACCTCGGTGGTGTTCATCAGCGCGCCGCCGGCGGTCACGGCACCCTCGAAGACCAGCGGGTTGAGCGAAGCGCGTGCGGTGTACAGGGCGGCCGTGTAACCGGCCGGCCCGGAGCCGATGATGATCACGTTTCGTACGTCGCTCACGGGTTCTTTCCTCGTCTCTGCGGACTTCGTGGTGCCTACCGGGGGCCGGTGCGGACTCTCACCCCACCCAACGGATCCTACGGCGCGCGCATTCCCCGGCCGGCACCCTCTGCCTCCGGATGCGCCGGGCGCCGCCCGCGGAGCCCTTCAGTTACGGGGGTACGTCCGGGTGAGGAGGGGCTTTTCGGGGGACCCGGAGGGGTTGTCGGCACAGCCCGCGGCCACGAGGTAGGCGTCCACCTGGGCGGGGTCCTGCGGATGCGGCAGGACGACGAGGTAGACCGGGGCGTCCTGGTAGCGGCCCGGTTCGGCGGCGAGCGGGGTCTCGGTGCGGCCGGTGGCCCGCTGCACGCAGGGGGGCACCGCGGCCGGGGCCGGCTCCGGCGAGCCCGGCCGCTCGGCGGGGGCCAGCCCGGGAGAGGCGTCGCCCAGCTCCATGGTCCGGTTCGAGTCCCCAGGGGCGGTCTTGAGGGCGTTCGCGGAGGGAGCCGCGGCCAGCAGCCGGTGGACGTTCTGCTGAAGTCCCTGAGCGGTGTACTCCCCGGGGGCAGGCGAGCCGGCGACCCGGACCGTGTTGTTGCTCGTGCTGGTGTCGTGGGCGCCGGTCCCGGTCAGCCCGTTGAAGAGGAGGACGCCGAGCACACAGGCGGCCGCCCCGGCCAGACCGGTCAGGACGGCGATCCGACGGCGGGCGCGGCGACGGCCGGGCCCCGTTGCGCCGGACGGGTGACCGGAGGGCCGGCGGGCTCCGGTCCGGCCGGGATCGGGAGCCTGCGTTTCACGTGAAACATCGGCCGAGGATTCCTGTGGGGGAGCGGTCACCGCCTCGGCCCGGGAAGCGGTGGAGTCCAGGAGCGCTTCGGCGGCGAGCGCCGCGTCGATGCGCCCGGCGATGTCGGAGGGCATCCGCGGCGGCCCGGGAAGGGTGCCCAGCAGGGACCGGATCTCCTCCAGGGAGGCGAGGACGTCGGCGCACAGGGCGCAGTCGGCGAGGTGGCGGCGGACTTCGGTGGTACGGGAAGGGGAGAGCAGCCCTTCGGTCAGGTCGGAGATCTCCGAGACCTCCGGGTGCCGGATCGTGCCGGCGCTGCCGGTCGTGGGGGTCACGGTCGTCCACCTCCGCCCTTCACAGGGTCTGGGTCCGGTTCTGGCTGCCTGGGGTCTGCCGCAGATGGGACGGGTGCCCCCGGCGTCCGGTTCCTTCCCCGCTCGGTGGCGGTGTTATCCCCGGCATTCGTGCGCAGATGAGTGAGGAGTGGGAGGAGTTTCGCCCGGCCGCGCGCACACCGGCTCTTGACCGTTCCGACGGGGACGCCGAGGACGGCGGCGGCTTCGGCGACGGGGTATCCCTGCATGTCGACGAGGACGAGGGCGGCCCGCTGGTCGGCGGGGAGGGTGGCGAGGGCGGCCAGGAGCTGGCGGTGGAGGTCCTGGCGCTCCGCGGGAGCCTCGGCGGACTCGTGGGGTTCCAGGAGCCGCTCCAGGCGCTCCGTGTCGTCCAGGGGGGCGGTCCGCCGCGAGGCGGCCTTGCGGGCACGGTCCAGGCAGGCGTTGACGGTGATCCGGTGCAGCCAGGTGGTCACCGCGGAGTCCCCGCGGAAGGTGTGTGCCGCCCGGTAGGCGGAGACCAGGGCGTCCTGGACGGCGTCGGCCGCCTCCTCCCGGTCCCCCAGCGTCCGCAGCGCGACGGCCCACAGCCGGTCCCGGTGCCGCCGCACCAGTTCCCCGAAGGCGTCGGGATCCCCGGCGACGTGCAGGGAAAGGAGATCCTGGTCGCTGTGCCCGCCGCTCGCGGCTTCGTCCAAGGTGAGCCCCCTCCCCTGCCGTGTGTCAGCCCTTGAACTTCACGTCCGTGATGCCCTGCTTGTAGCCGGCCTTGCTGAAGTCGTCATAGGGCGCGGACGGCAGGGCGGTGAGCCACAGCAGCACGTACCGCGTCTTGACCGGCGTCTCGGCCGTCAGGTTCACGGTGGTGTCCTTGGCCGTCGTGCCCGCGATCTTCTTCATCGACTCGACCTTGCCCTTCGGCTGCAGCGAATCGACCGCGTACAGCGCCAGGGTGGTGTGGTCGCCGCCGTACTTCAGCGCTATCGAGGCCGCACTGACCTCGTGCGCGGAGCCGAGGTCGTAGACGATGCCGACTCCATCCTTGATCTGGAGGGCCGGGCCTTCGTCGAAGCTCTTGGTGCGCCAGTAGCTGGTGGGGCTTCCGTCGTACGTCTTGCCGACGTCAGGTGCGTTCTGCGGGTTGCCGTCGGGGAAGTACTCCTTCGCGTCCTTGATGGCGAGGGGAGCGGGTTCCTTCTTCTCCGGCGCGGGGCCCTGCTGCTGGGGCTGGGTGTTCTCGGTGCCGCTCTGCTTGTTGCGGTCCAGGAGGGCGTCGGCGAGCTGCCAGCTGCCCAGGCCCAGGGCGGCGATCAGGAGGGCGGCGACGCCCCACTTGAGGGCGCGGCCCGTCCGGCTCTGGAGCGGGGGCGGCGGGGGCATGGGGACGTTGATCGGGGCCGTGGTCATGCCGACGGGCGCCGGACGACCGTAGCTGCCCTGCTGGTAGGTGGTGTGCTGGTACTCCGGGGGCGCCGTGAAGGCGGGCTCCGGCGGCTTGATGCGCGGCATCGCCGCGACCGCCTTGGCCAGCTCCTCCGGGGTGGTGCAGGCCGGCTCCTGGCGGGAGGCGGTGGCCCCGTCGTTGGCGAGGGCCCGCATGGCGAGCTCGCCCAGACCCCGGTGGACGCCGGCGCGGACCTGGTCGGGGGCGAGCAGGCCGACGCCCTTGGGCAGGCCGCGCAGACCGTAGGCGTCGTTCTCGTACGGCCAGCGCTGGGTGAGGGCGGCGTACAGCAGCGCGCCGATCGCCTCGGTGTCCGCCCGCTGCGGGGTGTCGCTGGTGATGCCGCGCAGGGCGGCGTTCACGGCGAGGCCGCGGATGCGGTACTGGCCGGTGGAGGTACGGAGTATCGCGCTGGGCGTCAGGCGCAGGTGGGCCAGGCCCTCGCGGTGGGCAGCGGCCATGGCCTGGGAGACCTGGCTCACCAGCTGGTAGGCCTCGTGGGGTTCCAGCGTGTTCGCGGCGAGGACAGCGGTCAGCTCGGTGGCGTCGGGCAGCCACTCGTGCACGACGTAGACGAGGTCGTTCTCCTCGACGGCGTCGAGGACCTGGACGAACCGGGGGTCGCCGAGCAGGGCGGAGGAGCGGGCCGCGGCCAGGACGGTGCGGGCCCGGGGGTGGTCGGCGGGCAGCAGGTGGACCCCGACGGCACGCCGCAGCTTCTCGTCCATGGCGCGCCAGCTGCTGAATCCGTCCAGACGGGTGACGCACTCCTCGAGGCGGTAGCGCCGCGCGAGCTTGTGGCCGCTGTGGAGTTCGGGCGCGGCCGCGGTCGCCGCGCTTCTGCGTTCGCCGTCCTTCTCGGGCATGGGCTCGTCCGCGGCTCGTCCGTTCTGGGTGTCCACCCCGTCGGCCGTGGCCTTGGCCGCATCTGCGGCCAGCGGCTGGTCGCCGCTGTTGTCGGCCACGTCGACGGCAGCTGTGCTACGTTCCGCCACCGTCGTCCCTGCCTCCCCATCCGTTGCGCGCTGTCGGCCAGTCTGCGAAGCCATGCCAATTGTGCCCACAGTCCGGCGCTATGCACGACACGCGATGGGGCCCGACGGTTGTGCGCATCAGCGTCCCAGTCGGCCGCGGACCATTCCGACCATGGAGTTGAGCTCCTCGATGCGCATGCGCTTGGCCGCGAGGAGGAAGACGCCGCCCAGGGCGATGCCGCCGGCGACCAGGGCGGCGAGGGAGCCGAGGGCTCCGCTGCCCAGGACGTGCATGACCCCGTAGGCGGCGGCGCCCGCCACCACGGCGGCCGGGACGCACGCGCCGATCAGACGGGTGTAGGTGCGCATGACGTGTGCACCGTCGAGGTCCCCGCCGAGACGGGTCTTGAGCCGGCGCCACGCCACGCCGACGCCGACCACGTAGCCGAGGCCGTACGCGGCGGCCATGCCCACGACGGCCCAGCGCGCCGGCAGGACGAAGTAGGCGAGGGCCGAGACACCGGCGTTGACCGCGGCGACGATGACGGTGTTGTAGAAGGGGGTCCGGGTGTCCTCGTAGGCGTAGAACCCGCGCAGCACCACGTACTGCACCGAGTACGGGATCAGACCGAGGCCGAAGGCCATCAGGACGTAGCCGATGTTCACGGCGTCCTTGCCGGCGCTGGCGTAGAGCAGGGTGGCCATCGGGACGCCGAGCGCGAGGAAGGCGAAGGCGCAGGGCACGATGGCGACGGCCGAGGTGCGCAGGCCGTAGGAGATGTCGTCGCGGACCGCGGCCGCGTCACCGTCGTGCGCGGACCGGGAGATCCGGGGCAGGACCGCGGTCATGACGGACACGGTGATGATGGCCTGCGGCATCTGCCACAGCAGCAGCGCGTAGTTGTAGGCGGTGATGCCGGTACCGCCGTGGCCCAGCTTCTCCGCGGCCGTGCCGGCCGCGGTGGCGAGCTGGGTGACGACGACGAGGCCCACCTGGTTCGCGAGGACGAAGAAGAACGTCCACTTCGCCAGGCCGGCCGCCTTGCCGAGGCCGTGACCCTTCCAGTCGAAGCGCAGGCGGGGCTTGAAGCCGGCGTCGCGCAGGTAGGGGAGCATGGCGAGGGACTGGACGGCGAGGCCGAGCAGGGTGCCGATGCCCAGGAGGCGGACGCCCTCGGGGGTGATGGTCGCCTCGGAGACGCCGGAGGCCGTGAACCCGCCGAAGGCCCAGATGAAGGCGCCGAAGGTGGCGATGACGACGATGTTGTTGAGGACCGGGGTCCACATCATCGCGCCGAACCGGCCGCGGGCGTTGAGGATCTGACCGAGCACCACGTGCACGCCCATGAAGAACATCGTGGGCAGGCAGTAGTGGGCGAAGGCCACGGCGACGTCGAGGCGCTTCGGGTCGCCCGCGATGGTCGGCGACATCATGCGGATGAACAGCGGGGCGGCGAGCACGCAGATGGTGGTGACCGCGCCGAGGAGGGTGACGACGAGGGTGAGCAGGCGGTTGGCGTAGGCCTCGCCGCCGTCGTCGTCGTTCTTCATGGCGCGCACGAGCTGCGGGATGAAGACCGCGTTGAGGGCGCCGCCGCCGACGAGGACGTAGATCATCGTCGGCAGGGTGTTGGCGACCTGGTAGGAGTCGTTGAGGGTGGCGACGCCGATGGCGCCGGCGATGACCAGGGTGCGGGCGAAGCCGGTGATGCGGGAGACGATCGTGCCGGCCGCCATCACGGCGCTGGACTTGAGCAGGCTGGCCGCCTTGCCGGCGGGCTTGCTCGGGGCCGGGGCCGCGACGGGGGGTTCCTCGGCCGGGGTACCGGGGGCCGCCTGCTGGTCGCGGTAGAGGTGGGTGAAGGCGTCGGGCTCGGGCTGCTCGTCCGCGGCGTTGGTCACGAGCGAGTCCACCCCGACGAACTGCGTCCGCGCCGCGTGGTCGCCGTAGGGCAGGTGGCGGGACGGGCCGTCCGGCTCCGGCGGCGGGGTCTGGGCCCACACGCGAGGGTCAGGACCGTGCGAGGGGGCCTGGGGAGCGGCGTAGAGCGGACCGGGCTCCTGGTAGGTGCCCGGCGGCGGCGGCGGGTGCGAGGCCCGGTCGTAGAGGGCCTCGGTCACCGGGTCCTGGGCCGACAGGTCCTGCGACCGGTAGGGGTCGAAGTCGTAGGCGTCCTGGACGTAGGGGTCGTGGTCCGGTGCGGGCGCGGGCGGCGGAACCTGCCCGGGCACCGGAGTGCCGGGGGCAGTGCCCTGGGAGGGCCCAGGCCCGCCGGCGCCCTGCGCGCGGTCACCGTCGTACGGCGCGTTCATCGCAACCCCACCTCATCGTCCCCAGGCCGACCGGCCACGGCATCGCTCAACGGTCCACTGTCTCACCCGTTCCGGACCCCTCTGTGCTTTGCGGTCCGGTGTCCGTGGTCTCGTCACTCGGCTGCGTGCTCTCCTCGGCGGCCGCCCGCGCGGCGACCCGCTTGCGGCTGGCGTACATCTTGATGCCGGCCAGGACCAGGAGGAGCACACCGCCGGCGATGACGAGCATGACGGTGGGGGTGATCTCGGTGGCCTCGACGGTGAACTTGCGTTCCTTGCCGTACGGCACGCCGTCCTTGGTGAAGAGGCGTGCGGTGACCTGGACCGGACCACTCGCGGTGGCGTTGGCGGTGAACTTTACCGTCTGGCTGTGGCCGCCCTGAACGGTGACTTCCTGTTCCGATTCGCTGAACATCAGGCGGGTCGGGTTGTCGGACTTCACCCTCAGCACCAGGTTGTGCACGTCCTGGACGAGGCTGTTCTGGACGCTGACCGGGATCGTGGCGCTATGTCCGGACAAGGTGGCGTCCGACTTGGGGACGACCGTCACCTTGTCGGTCAGTCCGACCAGGTAGGACTGGACCTCGTCGCGGTAGCGGTCGCCCTCCTCGGGGCGGCCGCGCCACGAGGTGGACATCTCCCGGTTGGTGGTGTTGCCGAAGGGGATCTCGACGCGGTCCGGGGCCGTGAGGATGACCTTGAAGTGGTCGAGGGTGTTCTGGGTGGTGCGGATCTTCTCGAACGCCGACACCGGGAGCTCCTGCTTGCTCAGGGCCTCCGGGTACTGGCCCGCGCCGGGCACCTGGGTCGCGGCGCCGGGGTCGGGCTTGGCGGCGGCCGCCGCCTCCAGGTCGGAGGGCTGGGTCCAGCGCGCGGCCTGGAGCCCCCGCAGGGCGAGGGCCATGGAGTCGGCCTGGCTGGCGGAGGGCCGGCGCTGGGGCGCGACCACGTAGCTCCGCGGCTCGTCGCCGCCCTGGAGGTTGAGCGCCAGGCTGTGGGCGAGGAAGCGCTGCACCGCGAGCGTGGAGTTCCCGGCGCCGGCCATGTCGCCCTCGAAGGCGGTGGACAGATCGGCGTCGGCGACCACGGCGGTGGTCCCCGCGCCGATGGGGCGGGCGGCGCTCGGGGTGTAGCCGAGGGCGCCCGTCTCCTGGAGGCTGTCGCTGCGGGTCAGGACGTTGTGGGCGCCGGCCGAGGTGGCGACGTTCACGATCGACGGGTCGATCGCGCCGTCCACGGGCCAGGAGAAGTCGGAGGAGGCGGTGACGTGCAGCACCGTCTCGACGGCCTGCTTCGCCTTGTCGGTGGCGGGCCGCAGCTGGCCCAGGGTGCCGGAGACGTCCTTGCCGTGGTGGGCGAGGGAGGCGATGTCGGGGTCGGCGAACGGCAGGGCGACGACCTTCTTGCCCTGTACGGCGTTCTCCAGGGCCCCCAGCCACTGCTCGGCGACGGCCTTGTTCCGGCCCTGGACGGGCTTTCCGCCCGGGTCGGGGCTGCGGACCCGGTAGCCCTTGGTCATGGCGTCGACGGTGGCGAGCAGGTCGGGGTCGATGACCCAGGTGACGGGCAGGTCCTTGCCGAGCGAGACCATCCGCTCCAGCCGGCCGCCCGGCCGCAGCTCGTCGGCGAGGGTGTCGTCCATGAACACCGGGGTCTGGACCTCGTCCGAGCCCGTCTCGGCGGTGACGCGGGTCGTGGAGATCAGCGGCCACACATAGGTGAGGGAGGAGCGCTTGGCGGCCGGGTCCGGCTGCCAGGGCAGCAGGGTCCGCTGGATGCCGAGCACCTGCTCGGACGGGCGGCTGTCGGTCGTCCCCGAGACGGAGACGCCCAGCTGGTAGACGCCGTCGGCGCCCAGGTCGAGCTTGTTGACCGGCACCTTGATCGTGAAGGGCTGGCTCACCTTCGAGGGAAGGGAGTCGATCTTCGCGGCGAAGGCCTGGTCGATCTCCCCCGGGTCCACGCCGGGCCGGAAGCCCTTGCGCTCCGCCACCTCGTCGATGGCCGACCGGTCGCCCACCATGGGGCCGACCCGCAGTCCGACGTGGGCTCCCTTGATCGTTTCGCGGCCGTTGTTGACCACGGTGCCCTGGATGGTCAGCGTGTCGCTCTTGACCGGAGCGTTGGGTGACACCTCGGTCAGCTGGACGTCGACGGAGGATTCGGCGGCCTGGGCCACCGGGGCGGGGGCATAGACGAGGGCGGCCAGCACCGGGGTCCCGCTCAGCAGGACGACCGCCCGCCGCAGCCATCGGCGCCGGGCAGGGGCGGAGGCCGCCCCCTGGTTTTCTGCCGCCTCGGCCACGCGCTCACCAGTCCCTCGAAGTGTCAGTGGTCGTCGGTTCTGCGTCCACGCATGGTAACGAGACGCGCTGTGCGCGAGTGCCGCGCCTTGCTCCACAAGATCCGTTCCGGGTCCGTTCCGGTTCCCGGGCCCGGGGCGCGGCCCGCGCGGCGCTGCGCCAGGAGAAACCGGGCGGCCCCGGCCGGGCGGGCCACGTACCCTTTTCTGTTGTGCCGAACGCCAATGAAGACAACCCCAGTGCCCTGAGTCAGGTGCAGCGCCGCGCGGTCAGTGAACTGCTGCGGGTCGCGCCCGTCGCCGACGAGCTCGGCCGCCGTTTCCAGGAGGCGGGCTTCCGCCTCGCCCTGGTCGGCGGGTCCGTACGCGACGCGCTGCTCGGGCGTCTCGGCAACGACCTCGACTTCACCACCGACGCGCGTCCCCAGGACGTACTGAAGATCGTGCGGCCGTGGGCCGACTCGGTGTGGGACGTCGGCATCGCCTTCGGCACGGTCGGCGCCCAGAAGGAGGGCTTCCAGATCGAGGTGACGACGTACCGCTGCGAGGCGTACGACCGCACCTCCCGCAAGCCCGAGGTCTCCTACGGCGACTCGATCGAGGAGGACCTGGTCCGCCGGGACTTCACCGTCAACGCCATGGCCCTGGCCCTGCCCGAGCAGGAGTTCGTCGACCCGCACGGCGGCCTGGAGGACCTGGCCGCCGGGGTGCTGCGGACCCCCGGCACCCCGGAGGACTCCTTCTCCGACGACCCGCTGCGGATGCTGCGCGCGGCCCGGTTCGCCGCACAGCTGGACTTCGAGGTCGCCCCCGAGGTCGTGGCGGCGATGAAGGCCATGGCCGACCGGATCGAGATCGTCTCGGCTGAGCGGGTGCAGGCCGAGCTGAACAAGCTGCTGCTCTCCGCCCACCCGCGCAAGGGCCTGGCGCTCCTGGTGGACACCGGCCTCGCCGACCGCGTCCTGCCGGAGCTGCCGGCGCTGCGGCTGGAGAGTGACGAGCACCACCGGCACAAGGACGTCTACGACCACTCGCTGATCGTCCTGGAGCAGGCGATCGCGCTGGAGGAGGACGGTCCGGACCTGGTGCTGCGGCTCGCGGCCCTGCTGCACGACATCGGCAAGCCCCGCACGCGCCGCTTCGAGAGCGACGGCCGGGTCTCCTTCCACCACCACGAGGTGGTGGGCGCGAAGATGACCAAGAAGCGCATGACGGCGCTGAAGTACTCGAACGACATGGTCAAGGACGTGTCCCGGCTGGTGGAGCTGCACCTGCGCTTCCACGGTTACGGGGACGGCGAGTGGACCGACTCGGCGGTGCGGCGCTACGTCCGCGACGCGGGCCCGCTCCTGGACCGGCTGCACAAGCTGACCCGCTCCGACTGCACCACCCGCAACAAGCGCAAGGCCAACGCGCTGTCCCGCACCTATGACGGCCTGGAGGAGCGGATCGCGCAGCTCCAGGAACAGGAGGAGCTGGACGCGATCCGCCCCGACCTGGACGGCAACGAGATCCAGCAGATCCTGGAGATCGGCCCGGGGCCCGCGGTGGGCAAGGCCTACGCCTTCCTGCTGGACCTGCGGCTGGAGAACGGCCCGATGGAGCACGAGGCGGCGGTGGCCGCCCTCAAGCAGTGGTGGGCCGAGCAGGCTCCCCAGGCCTGACGGAGACCGCGGGAGGGTGTTTCACGTGAAACAGTGCCTACGTTTCACGTGAAACATCGACGCGGTCGCGCCGCCGGTGCAGGAACACCGCCGTGCCGGCGTAGATCAGGGCCGTGGCCAGGAGCAGGGCCACCGAGCGGCCGTCGGCGGGGAGCATCAGCGAGGAGACCGCGGCCGCTCCGACGAAGGCCACGTTGAACAGCACGTCGTAGACGGAGAAGACCCGTCCCCGGTAGTCGTCGTCCACCCGGAACTGCACCACGGTGTCGGTGCAGATCTTGGCCCCCTGGGTGGCGACCCCCAGGGCGAAGGCGGCGACGAGCATCGGTCCGGGGGCGAAGAAGAGGCCGAGGGCCGGTACGAGGAGGGCCGATCCGGCCGCGCAGGCGGTGATCCAGCCCAGTGGGCCGAGTCGGCCCACCAGCCAGGGCGTCACCACGGCGGCCGCGAAGAACCCGGCCCCCGAGACCCCGACGGCGATCCCCAGCAGGGCCAGGCCGTCCGCCTCGTTGTCCGACCAGGCGTAGCGGCAGAGCATCAGCAGCATCACGGTCAGCGCCCCGTAGGCGAAGCGCATCAGCGTCATGGCGGTGAGGGCCCGGGCCGCCTCCCGCCGGCCGGCCAGGTGCCTCAGCCCCTCGGCCATGCCCCGGACGGTGAGGGTGATCCCCTCGAGGACGGACGGGTGCGTCCGGCCGGGAGGATGGTCGGGCCCGAGGAGGTCGACGGCCAGCCGGAGGGCCACGAGTCCCGCGCACAGGTACAGCGCGGCGCCGACCAGGACGACGAGCGCGTTGGACCCCGAGGCCAGGATGCGGACGAGGAAGGCCAGGCCGCCGCCGGCCACAGCGGCGAGCGTCCCGGCGGTGGGTGAGAGGGCGTTCGCGGTGACCAGTTCGTCGGCTTCGACGACGTGCGGCAGGGCGGCCGCGAGCCCGGCCAGGACGAAGCGGTTGACGGCGGTCACGGACAGGGCCGAGGCGTAGAACAGCCAGTCGGGGACGTGCGCGACGATCAGTACGGCGGTGACGCAGGCGAGCAGGGCCCGCAGGAGGTTGCCGTAGAGGAACACCTGGCGGCGGCGCCAGCGGTCGAGCAGCACTCCGGCGAAGGGGCCGATCGCGGAGTAGGGCAGCAGCAGCACGGCCATCGCCGAGGCGATGGCGGCGGGCGAGGTCTGCTTCTCCGGCGAAAAGACCACGAAGGTCGCCAGGGCGACCTGGTACGTCCCGTCGGCCGCCTGGCACAGCAGCCGTACGGCGAGCAGGTTGCGGAAGTCCCTCCGGCGCAGGAGTACGCGCAGATCACGTACGACAGGCATGTGGGCAAGGGTCACATACACCGAGGGTCTCCGGACACACAGTCCGGAGACCCTCGGTGGAAGGAGCGTCGAAGAACAGGCGTCCCTGGGGACCCTGGACCCGATCGGAGCCGTGACTAGCGCTCGACCTCGCCCTTGATGAACTTCTCGACGTTGGCCAGGGCCTCGTCGTCGAAGTACTGGACCGGCGGGGACTTCATGAAGTAGCTGGAGGCCGACAGGATCGGGCCGCCGATGCCGCGGTCCTTGGCGATCTTCGCGGCGCGCAGGGCGTCGATGATGACACCGGCGGAGTTCGGGGAGTCCCACACCTCGAGCTTGTACTCGAGGTTCAGCGGGACGTCGCCGAAGGCGCGGCCCTCGAGGCGGACGTAGGCCCACTTGCGGTCGTCGAGCCACGCGACGTAGTCGGACGGGCCGATGTGGACGTTCTTCTCGCCGAGCTCACGGTCGGGGATCTGCGAGGTGACGGCCTGCGTCTTGGAGATCTTCTTCGACTCGAGGCGGTCGCGCTCGAGCATGTTCTTGAAGTCCATGTTGCCGCCGACGTTGAGCTGCATGGTGCGCTCGAGGCGGACGCCGCGGTCTTCGAAGAGCTTCGCCATCACGCGGTGCGTGATGGTCGCGCCGACCTGGGACTTGATGTCGTCGCCGACGATCGGGACACCGGCCTCGGTGAACTTGTCGGCCCACTCCTTGGTGCCGGCGATGAAGACCGGGAGGGCGTTGACGAAGGCGACCTTGGCGTCGATGGCGCACTGGGCGTAGAACTTCGCCGCGTCCTCGGAACCGACCGGGAGGTAGCAGACCAGGACGTCGACCTGACGGTCCTTGAGGATCTGGACGACGTCGACCGGGGCCTCGGAGGACTCCTCGATGGTCATGCGGTAGTACTTGCCGAGACCGTCGAGGGTGTGGCCGCGCTGGACCGTGACGCCCTTGTTCGGGACGTCGCAGATCTTGATGGTGTTGTTCTCGCTGGCGCCGATGGCGTCCGAGAGGTCCAGGCCGACCTTCTTGGCGTCGACGTCGAACGCGGCGACGAACTCGACGTCACGGACGTGGTAGTCGCCGAACTGGACGTGCATCAGACCCGGGACCTTGGTGGCCGGGTCGGCGTCCTTGTAGTACTCGACGCCCTGCACCAGCGAGGCGGCGCAGTTGCCCACGCCGACGATGGCTACGCGAACCGAACCCATTCCGGTTGCTCCCTGTCTGTTCTCGGAACGAGGCCTGCGAGATGCAGGTCTCACTTTGCTGTTTCGTCGGGCGGACCGGGTCGTCTCTGGTCCCGTCCCGCCCTCTCGCTCTCGATGAGCTCGTTCAGCCAGCGCACTTCACGCTCGACGGATTCCATTCCGTGCCGCTGCAGCTCGAGCGTGTAGTCGTCCAGGCGCTCCCGTGTGCGGGCGAGCGAGGCGCGCATCTTCTCCAGGCGCTCCTCCAGCCTGCTGCGGCGGCCCTCCAGTACCCGCATCCGCACTTCTCGTTCGGTCTGACCGAAGAAGGCGAAGCGGGCGGCGAAGGACTCGTCCTCCCAGGTGTCGGGGCCGGTGTGGGAGAGGAGCTCTTCGAAGTGCTCCTTACCTGCTGCCGTCAACCGGTAGACGATCTTGGCGCGGCGCCCTGCGAGTGAAGCGGCGAGAGCGTCTTCCGGGGCGTTCCCCGGTTCTTCGATCAACCAGCCGTTGGCGACCAGCGTCTTGAGGCAGGGATAGAGAGTCCCGTAGCTGAACGCCCTGAATACCCCCAGCGAGGTGTTGAGCCGCTTGCGCAGTTCGTACCCGTGCATGGGGGATTCGCGAAGCAGGCCGAGGACGGCGAACTCGAGGATGCCTGAGCGCCTGCTCATCCGCCTGCCCCTCTCTGCCTCTGAGTTTATGTCGAGCTGATGTATCGGCTCGATACATCCAGACCATAGATCGGGGCGCTTCCGCCGACAAGCCGAGACATGGTGACCGGCGTCACATCACCAATTCGTACGACGCAAGTTGCCTGATTTGGGGTGAACTTCGGCACTGGTTGGGTTTTGGTCGTGCGTAGGCTGTGCTGCAGGACCACCGGGGGGAACCGGAATCACCTGCCGCTTCCAGGCCACTCGCCTGCCCGAGGAGTAGTCGTTCGATGAGCGAGCACCGCCGCAAACCGCCGCAGCCCCAGGGCGGCGGCCGCGCCGCGTCGCGCCGGGCTGCCCAGCAGCACCCCGGAAGGGGCGCCGGCCCCGGACGGGGAGTCCCCTCCGCACCGCCCGGCGGGCCCTATGCGGACCCGAGCGCCCAAGGTGGCCGCGCCGACTCCCGCCGGGGTGGTCAGCGACCCCCCGCCGGGCGAGGACGCCCAGGTGGGAAGGGGGGTGGAGGCCGAAAGCGGCTCATCGACTACCCCCGTGCCGGGAAGGCCGGCTGGAAGCGCTTCGTGCCTTCCTGGAAGCTGGTCTGCGGCAGTGTCCTGGGGTTTTTCGCCTTCATCATCGCCGGGGCCGGCGTCGGCATCGCCATGGTCGGCACCCCGGACATGAACAAGGCGGCCAAGGCGCAGAACAACGTCTTCCAGTGGGCCGACGGCACCCAGATGGTCGCCACCGGCGGGTCCACGAACCGCCAGATCATCCCGATCGACCAGATTCCGGTCTCCATGCGGAACGCCGTGATCGCGGCGGAGAACGAGTCCTTCGAGACGGACAAAGGCGTCGACCCCATGGGTATCGCCCGTGCCGTGGTGAACATGGCCACGGGCGGGTCGACCCAGGGTGGCTCCACCATCACCCAGCAGTACGTCAAGAACTCCTACCTCGACTCCGAGCAGACGCTCAAGCGCAAGGTCACCGAACTCTTCATCGCGATCAAGCTGGGTGCCACCGAGTCGAAGGACACGGTCCTCGCCGGCTACCTGAACACCGCCTACTACGGCCGCGACGCCTACGGCATCCAGGCCGCCGCCCGCGCCTACTTCGGCAAGGACGCCAAGAACCTCGACCCGTCCGAGAGCGCCTTCCTCGCCTCCCTGCTCAAGGGCCCCAACCTCTACAACCCGGACGGCGGCATCGGCTCGGCGGCCACCCCCGAGGCCAACGAGAAGCGCGCCCGGGCCCGCTGGCAGTGGGTCCTCGACCGCGAGGTCGCCGTCCACCGCATGGAGCAGTCGGAGCGCGACAAGTACAAGGAGTTCCCGGCCCGGGTCGACCTCGCCCAGGCGAGCGGCATGTCCGGCCAGACCGGCTACCTGGTCGAGGTGGCCAAGTCGTACGTCATGAAGACGGCCGACATCAGCGCCGAGAAGATGGCCCTCGGTGGCTACACCATCCGCACCACCTTCCAGAAGCCCAAGGTGGAGGCCCTCTCCAAGGCGGTCGAGGACACCCGCAACGACTTCCTCGACGAGAAGAAGCGCCCCGAGTACGACACCTTCGTCCAGTTCGGCGCCGCCTCCGTCGACGTGAAGACCGGCGCGATCGTCGCCCTGTACGGCGGTCCCGGCTGGGACCACAAGTACTTCGCCAACAACGCCAACACCTCCGGTGTCCCGGTCGGCTCGACCTGGAAGCCGTACGTGCTGGCCGCGGCCATGGAGTACGGGACGCAGAACTCCAAGGGCTCGGGCATCTCGGCCGCCAGCAAGTACAACGCCAACGACCTCACGGTGATCAACGACCGCTCGGGCAAGCCGCTGCTGGGCCCCGACGGCCAGCCGTTCAAGCAGAAGAACGAGAGCGAGTACCCGTACGGCTACGTGACCCTGAACGAGGCGATGGAGAAGTCCATCAACGTCCCGTTCGCCCAGCTGGTCTTCGACGTCGGCCACAGCAAGGTCCGCCAGGTCGCCAAGGCGACCGGCATCCTCGAGGAGTCGATGGACGAGAACAACAACGCCTCCTTCGCCCTCGGCACCTCGACCCCCAGCGCCATCCGCATGGCCGACTCCTACGCCACCTTCGCCGCCTCCGGGACGCACCACGAGCCCTTCTCGGTACTGGAGGTCACCAAGGACGGCACCAAGCTCCCCGGCTTCCAGACCCCCAAGGAATCCCGGGCCATGGACAACTCCATCGCGGACAACATCACCAAGGTCCTGCGCAACGTCGTGGAGAACGGCACCGGCACCAAGGCCAAGAAGCTGGGCCGGCCCGCCGCCGGCAAGACCGGTACCACCGACCAGAACAAGTCCGCCTGGTTCGTCGGCTACACCCCGGAGCTGTCCACCTCGGTCACCCTCTTCCGCAACGACCCGAACTCCAAGGACAAGAAGCTCATGTCCATGAACCACGTGGGCGGTGTCGACTCCATCCACGGTGGTGACATCCCCGCGGTGATCTGGACCGAGTACATGCGCGAGGCCCTCAAGGGCACCCCGGTCAAGGACTTCCCGGAGGCCGAGGACAGCGGCGTCGTCGCCGACGCCGCCGGGGCCCCGTCGCCCAGCCCGTCGGTGTCCGTGTCCCCCTCCACCTCCCCGTCCACGTCCGTGTCGCCCTCGCCGTCCACGTCCGTGTCGCCCTCCCCGTCCGAGGGGGGCAAGCCGTGCAAGCCCAAGCCCTGGAACCTGAACTGCGACCCGCAGACCGCGGCCGGCACGAGTTCCGGAGCGGGCGGCAACACGACCGGCGGGAACACCGACCCGGCCACCACGCCCCCGACCAGGCCGGGGCGCCCCGGCGGCGGGAGCAACTGGGGCAGCATCATGGGCACCCAGGGCTGACCCCGCCCCACCCGCACCACCGGAGGGCCGTCGCACACCGTGCGGCGGCCCTCCCCCGTGTCCGGGCCGGTACGGCAGGATGAGCCCATGACCCAGGTGCACGAGGATCCGCCCCCCGTACTGCCCACGCAGCAGGACGAGGTCGCCGCCGCCGGCAGCGAGCTCATCGGCGGGCCGGTCGGCCGCCACCTCCGGCCGGGAGCCCACTGGCTGTCCCCCGTCCGCGTCGTGGTCCTCGTGGCCCTCGGCATGTTCGCGCTCGGCATGGTGCAGAAGCTGCCCTGCTACGACTGGGCCTGGTTCCAGGGAGCGGGCTCGCAGTACACCCACGCCTGCTACTCCGACATCCCGCACCTGTACTCCGCCCGCGGCTTCGCCGACGGCCTCGTGCCCTACCTCGACAGGTTCCCGGACGTCGCGGTCGACCCGAAGTACGGCGGCATGCAGTACCTGGAGTACCCGGTGCTCACCGGGGCCTTCATGGAGGTGGCCTCCTGGCTCACCCCCTCGTCCGGGGCGATCCAGCACCGCGAGCAGATGTACTGGATGGTCAACGCGGGCATGCTGATGGCCTGCGCCGCGGTCATCGCCGTCTGCGTCACGCGGACCCACCGCCGTCGCCCCTGGGACGCCCTGCTCCTCGCGCTGGCCCCCGCGTTCGCCCTGAACGCGACCATCAACTGGGACCTGCCGGCCGTCGCCCTCGCCGCCGCCGCGATGCTGATGTGGTCGCGCAGCCGGCCGCTGCTCAGCGGGGTGCTCATCGGCCTGGCCACCGCGGCCAAGCTCTACCCCGTGCTGCTGCTCGGCGCGCTGTTCGTCCTGTGCTGGCGGGCCGGGAAGTGGCGGGCGTTCGGCGCCGCCCTCGGCGGTGCGGTCGTCTCATGGCTCGTGGTCAACCTGCCGGTCATGTTCTACGCCTGGGACGGCTGGAAGCGGTTCTACGTGTTCAGCCAGGAGCGTCCGATCGACTTCGGCTCGATCTGGCTGCTGATCTCCCAGCGCAGCGGCAACCCCCTGGAGGGGGCCAACACCTACGCCACCGGGCTGACCGTGCTGCTCTGCCTGGGCATCGGCGTGCTCACGCTGACGGCCCCGCGGCGGCCCCGCTTCGCCCAGCTGGCCTTCCTGGTCGTCGCCGCGTTCATCCTGGCCAACAAGGTCTACTCGCCGCAGTACGTGCTGTGGCTCGTCCCGCTCGCCGCGCTGGCCCGCCCGCGCTGGCGCGACTTCCTGATCTGGCAGGCCGGCGAGGTCGCCTACTTCCTGGGGATCTGGTTCTACCTGGCCTACACCACCAGCGGGGACAAGCACCAGGGGCTGCCCCTGGAGGGCTACCAGCTCGCCATCGCCCTCCACCTGCTGGCCACGCTCTACCTGTGCGCGGTCGTCGTGCGGGACATCCTGCTGCCCGAGCGCGACGTCGTCCGGCGCGACGGCTCGGACGACCCGTCCGGGGGCGTCCTGGACGGGGCCGAGGACGTGTTCGTGTTCGGGGACAAGACGAAGGCGCCGCAGTACGCGGCGCCTTCGGAGGGACAGCGGGTCGCCTGGGGCGTGGACCCCAGGGACTGACCCGGCGGCCGGGCCGGACGGGCCCGGCCCCGGGCCCACGGGGGTGCGGATCAGGCGTCCAGCACCCGGTCGAACTGCGTCGTGGTGTGGCGCAGGTGGGCCACCAGCTCGTCGCCCACCTTCGGCTCGGTCGCGTCCGAGGGCACGAACAGGATCGACACCTGCATGTGCGGGGGCTCGGCGAACCAGCGCTGCTTGCCGGCCCAGACGAAGGGCGACAGGTTGCGGTTGACGGTGGCCAGGCCCGCCCGGGCGACGCCCTTGGCGCGCGGCATCATCCCGTGGAGGGCCTTGGGGGCCTCCAGGCCCACGCCGTGCGAGGTGCCGCCGGCGACGACGACCAGCCAGCCGTCGGAGGCGGCCTTCTGCTGCCGGTAGCCGAACCGGTCGCCCTTGGCCACGCGCGTGACGTCCAGGACCGCGCCGCGGTACTGGGTGGCGTCGTGGTCTCCCAGCCACAGCCGGGTGCCGATACGGGCGCGGAAGCGGGTCTGCGGGAACTGCTGCTGGAGCCGGGCCAGCTCCTCGGCCCGCAGGTGGCTGACGAACATGGTGTGCAGCGGCAGCCGGGCCGCGCGCAGCCGGTCCATCCAGGCGATGACCTCCTCGACGGCGTCCGAGCCGTCGGGGCGGTCCAGCGGCAGGTGCAGGGCGAAGCCCTCCAGCCGGACGTCCTCGATCGCCGACTGGAGCATCCCCAGGTCCTGCTCGGAGATGCCGTGGCGGCGCATCGAGCTCATGCACTCGATGACCACGCGGGCACCGACCAGACCGCGGACCCCGTCCACGGAGGCCACCGAACGGATCACCCGGTCCGGCAGCGGCACCGGGTCCTCGCCCCGCCGGAACGGGGTGAGGACGAGCAGGTCGCCGCCGAACCGGTCCTTGATGCTCGCGGCCTCGTACGTCGTGCCGACGGCCAGGATGTCGGTGCCCATCCGGGTCGCCTCCTCGCACAGCCGCTCGTGGCCGAAGCCGTATCCGTTGCCCTTGCAGACGGGGATCAGACCGGGGAACTGGTCGATGATCGTCTTCTGGTGCGCACGCCAGCGCGCGGTGTCGACGTAGAGCGTGAGCGCCATGCCCGTCCGGAGCCTCTCTCGGATAGCTGCGTGGTGCAGCGGTGCGGTGTGTGTGGAAGGGGCGGGGTGGGGGTCAGCGGCGCGACATGTAGATGTCGAGCGCCTTGTGCAGCATCTTGTTGAGCGGGAAGTCCCACTCGCCGACGTACTCGACGGCCTCGCCGCCCGTACCGACCTTGAACTGGATCAGGCCGAACAGGTGGTCGTTCTCGTCCAGGGTGTCACTGATGCCGCGCAGGTCGTAGACGCTGGCGCCGAGCGCGTACGAGTCGCGCAGCATGCGCCACTGCATGGCGTTCGAGGGCCGGACCTCGCGCTTGTGGTTGGCGGAGGCGCCGTAGGAGTACCAGACGTGCTGGCCGACCGTCAGCATCGTGGCGGCAGCGAGCGGTTCGCCCTCGTGCTTGGCGATGTACAGCCGCATGCGATTGGGGTCCTCGGAGTTGAGGGCCGTCCACTGGCGCTGGAAGTAGCTGAGCGGGCGCGGGCGGAACTTGTCGCGCTCGGCGGTGATCTCGTAGAGGTACTGCCAGGTCGGCAGGTCCTCGTAGCCGCCCTGGACGACCTCGACGCCGGCCTTCTCGGCCTTCTTGATGTTGCGGCGCCACAGCTGGTTGAAGCCCTTGAGGACGTCGTCCAGCGAACGGTTCGCCAGCGGCACCTGGAAGACGTAGCGGGGCTGGACGTCGCCGAAGCCGGCGCCGCCGTCCTCGCCCTGCTGCCAGCCCATGCGGCGCAGCTTGTCGGACACCTCGAAGGCGCGGGGCTCGATGTACGAAGCCTCCACGTCGCGCAGGCGCTTGACCTCGGGGTCCTGGATACCGGCCTTGATGGCGGCGGAGTTCCAGCGGCGGATGACGACGGGCGGGCCCATCTTCACCGTGAAGGCGCCCTGCTGCTTGAGGTGCGCCAGCATCGGCTGGAGCCACTCCTCCAGATTGGGGGCGTACCAGTTGATGACCGGGCCCTCGGGGAGGTACGCGAGGTACCGCTTCACCTTGGGCAGCTGGCGGTACAGGACGAGGGCGGCACCGACGAGTTCACCGGACTTGTCGAACCATCCCAGGTTCTCCGAGCGCCACTCGTTCTTGACGTCGGCCCACGCCGGGACCTGGCAGTGGCTAGCCGAGGGCAGGCTCTGGAGGTACGCCAGATGCTGCTCTCGGCTGATGGTGCGCAGGGACAGGCTCATGCGGGTTGTCTCCTCGGGCGGCTTCGCTGCTATGGCGCGAAGCCTACTGCGACGGGGGCGCCACCCATCTGGGGGACGGGCCGTAGCCCGGGCCGGTGTCCGGCCGGCGCCCCGCCGAGGAGATCCCCCGGTCAGCCCACCCAGCCGCCGAAGAGGCCGCCGTGCGCCATGCCGAGGAAGAAGCCGATCCCAGCCGCGCCAAGGCCGATGATCAGTGCGAAGCGCTCGCGTGTCGTCTCGGAGATGAACTGGCCGTAAGCGCCGGTCGCGATTCCGATCAGCCCCGTCCAGGAGCTGAGCAGGTGCAGATTGTGGAAGAACGCAGTGACGAACGCCACGGCGCCGAGGATCAGGGTGACCGCCACCAGGGTGTCCTGGAGCGGGTGGGGCTTGCCGTCGGTCGCGAGCAGGGAGATGGGCGGACGATCCATTGCCTGTGCCATCGGAAGGCACCTCCTGGCTGAAGCAGAGCGGTGCTTCGACGCCGCCTCCGGCCGGGGCCGGGGGCATAGCACCGAGCACACCCGATGCCTACAGATTGTGGCCCCCTCCCGCCGGATTTCAACCGGAAGGAGTCGAGCAGGTAGTCTGTACGGTCTGCGCGGTGTCTGCTCTCAGGCACCGTGCGGCACGCATCACGACCCTCCTGCCACGGAACGACCGTGGCCGCTGAGTCCAAAGGAGGTGGGTTCCACATGCGTCACTACGAAGTGATGGTCATCCTCGACCCCGATCTCGAGGAGCGCGCTGTCGCCCCCCTGATCGAGAACTTCCTCTCCGTCGTCCGCGAGGGCAACGGAAAGGTCGAGAAGGTCGACACCTGGGGCCGTCGTCGTCTCGCTTACGAGATCAAGAAGAAGCCCGAGGGCATCTACTCGGTCCTCGACCTGCAGGCCGAGCCTGCGGTCGTCAAGGAGCTCGACCGCCAGATGAACCTGAACGAGTCGGTTCTCCGGACCAAGGTCCTTCGCCCCGAGACCCACTGAACTCCGGTTCAGCGGTAATCGGGACCGAGTAGCACAGCAGCCCAGCAGCAATCCCCGCCGAGAGGTTCATCCATGGCAGGCGAGACCGTCATCACGGTCGTCGGCAATCTCGTCGACGACCCCGAGCTGCGCTTCACCCCCTCGGGTGCGGCGGTCGCGAAGTTCCGTGTCGCGTCCACCCCCCGCACCTTCGACCGTCAGACCAACGAGTGGAAGGACGGCGAGAGCCTGTTCCTGACCTGCTCGGTGTGGCGGCAGGCGGCCGAGAACGTCGCCGAGTCCCTCCAGCGGGGCATGCGCGTCATCGTGCAGGGCCGGCTGAGGCAGCGGTCGTACGAGGACCGTGAGGGTGTCAAGCGCACGGTCTACGAGCTGGACGTCGAGGAAGTCGGCCCCAGCCTGAAGAACGCCACGGCCAAGGTCGCCAAGACCACCGGTCGCGGTGGCCAGGGTGGGTACGGCGGCGGCGGTCAGCAGCAGGGCGGCGGCGGTGGCTGGGGCGGAGCCCCCAGCGGCGGCCAGCAGGGCGGCGGAGCTCCCTCCGACGACCCGTGGGCGTCCAGCGCGCCGGCCGGTGGCCAGCAGCAGGGCGGCGGCGGGGGCGGCTGGGGCGGAAGCTCCGGCGGCTCCGGCGGTGGCTACTCGGACGAGCCGCCCTTCTAAGGGCAGCTCCATCCCCACTTCTTGATCACACAGGAGAGACACAATGGCGAAGCCGCCTGTGCGCAAGCCTAAGAAGAAGGTCTGCGCGTTCTGCAAGGACAAGACCGCGTACGTGGACTACAAGGACACGAACATGCTGCGGAAGTTCATTTCCGACCGCGGCAAGATCCGTGCCCGCCGCGTTACCGGCAACTGCACGCAGCACCAGCGTGACGTCGCCACGGCCGTGAAGAACAGCCGTGAGATGGCGCTGCTGCCCTACACGTCCACCGCGCGCTAAGGAAAGGGTGACCGACTAATGAAGATCATCCTGACCCACGAGGTCTCTGGCCTCGGTACCGCCGGCGATGTCGTCGACGTGAAGGACGGTTACGCTCGCAACTACCTGGTCCCGCGTGGTTTCGCGATCCGCTGGACCAAGGGTGGCGAGAAGGACGTGGCGCAGATCCGCCGCGCCCGCAAGATCCACGAGATCGCGACCATCGAGCAGGCCAACGAGGTCAAGGCCCAGCTCGAGGGCGTGAAGGTCCGTCTGGCCACCCGCGCGGGTGACGCCGGTCGTCTCTTCGGTTCCGTCACCCCGGCCGACATCGCCACGGCGATCGAGGCTTCCGGTGGCCCGAAGGTCGACAAGCGCCGCGTGGAGCTGGGCTCCCCGATCAAGACCCTCGGTTCGTACCAGGTCTCCGTGCGTCTGCACGCCGAGGTCGCCGCGAACGTGGGCATCGAGGTCGTCGCCGCCTAAGGGCAGCGCATGAAGGGCCGCACCCCTCCGGGGGTGCGGCCCTTCGTCGTTTCCGGGCTCGTGTTTCACGTGAAACACGAGCGGGGTCAACGGGTGGCGCCCGCCACCAGCCAGCGGCCCGAGCGGGCGCGCAGCTGGAGGGTGGCCATCCGGACCACCATCATCAGCGTCATGGCCCACCAGAGGGCCGTCAGGCCGCCGCCGAGGACGGGGACGAGCAGGGCGGCCGGGGCGAACACCGCGAGGGTCAGCAGCATGGCCCGGGCGAGGTAGGGGCCGTCCCCGGCGCCCATGAGCACCCCGTCGAGGACGAACACGACCCCGCAGACCGGCTGTGCCAGGGCCACCACCAGCAGCGCGGGGAGCAGGGCGTCCTCGACCACGGGGTCGGCGGTGAACAGCGGGATGAAGACCGGGCGGGCCAGGACGACCAGCAGCCCCAGCACCACGCCCGAGCCGACGCCCCAGCGCACCATGCGGTGGCAGACGGCCCGCGCGCCCTCCGTGTCCCCGGCGCCGAGGTAGCGGCCGATGATGGCCTGTCCGGCGATGGCGATGGCGTCCAGGGCGAAGGCGAGCAGGCTCCACAGGGACAGCGCGATCTGGTGGGCGGCGATGTCGGCGTCGCCCAGCCGGGCCGCCACCGCGGTGGCGATCATCAGGATGGCGCGCAGGGACAGGGTACGGACCAGCAGCGGAACGCCGGCCTGGGCGCATGCCCGGATGCCGGCCGCGTCGGGCCGCAGGGAGGCCCCGTGCCGGCGGGCGCCCCGGACCACCACCCAGAGGTAGGCGCCCGCCATGGCGCACTGGGCGATGACCGTGCCCCAGGCCGATCCCGCGATGCCCAGCCCGGCCCCGTAGACCAGGGCCACGTTCAGGGCGCCGTTGAGGGCGAAGCCGCCGATGGCCACGTAGAGCGGGGTCCGGGTGTCCTGGAGACCTCGGATGACCCCGGTGGCCGCCAGGACCACCAGCATGGCCGGGATGCCCAGTGCGGAGATGCGCAGATAGGTGACGGCGTACGGGGCGACGGTGTCGGAGGCGCCGAAGAGGGAGATCAGCGAGGGCGCGGTGGGCAGGACGACGGCGACGACCGCCGCGCCGAGGAGGAGTGCCAGCCAGATGCCGTCCATGCCCTGCCGGATGGCGGCGCGGAGGTCGCCCGCGCCCACCCGGCGGGCGACGGCCGCGGTGGTGGCGTAGGCGAGGAAGACGAAGACGCTCACGGCGGTGGTGAGCAGAGCGGCGGCGACGCCGAGGCCGGCCAGCTGGGGGGTGCCGAGGTGGCCCACGATGGCGCTGTCGGCCATCACGAAGAGGGGCTCGGCTACGAGGGCGCCGAAGGCGGGCAGGGCGAGGGCGAGGATCTCGCGGTCGTGCCGTCTCGGGGCGGCCTTCTCAGCTGTGGGGGCCTGTGTCATGTGCTCAATCTAATCTTCCACAGGTAATAGACGCAAGGGTCTCTGGATCCTTACCGCTGCGCTGACTTGGGCGTTCTTGGGGTGCGGCTGCGGACGATCTTGGGACAGTGGCCAAGAATTTTCTGTGCAGTCGCCAGTGGAAGAGGAAACCGCAGGTCAGTGCCGGTGTCGAGGTGGGTCGGGTGATTTTGTCCACAGCGTCGTCCCCCGGTCTGTGCACAGCTTCGAGCGACTTACCCACAGCATTGGGTCCGTCGTCCACATGTCATCCACACAGCCTGTGGATAACAAGATTGGCTGACGTCGCCCGCGGCCCTACCGTTGTGCGTTACCCGACGCGCCGAGAGCCGATCCGGGTGTCCCAAATGTCAGAGCCGTGTCGTAGAAAGAGTGACACGGCGAGGTCCGCGTTGCGGACGGGAGGAGGCGGCCCGGTGAGCATGCCCGAGCCCATGGACGACCCCTGGGCCGACAGCGGTCCCAGCGACCGTCTGCCCGCCCGTCCGCGCCGGGGCGGCGAGGGCCGCGGCCGCGGCGGGGACGAGGACCGCGACCGGGGCCGCGAAGGCGGTTCCTGGGACGGCGGGGGCGGCGGCTTCGAACGCGTCCCGCCCCAGGACCTCGACGCCGAGCAGTCCGTGCTGGGCGGCATGCTGCTGTCCAAGGACGCCATCGCCGACGTGGTCGAGGTCCTCAAGGGCCACGACTTCTACCGCCCGTCGCACGAGACGATCTACCAGGCCATCCTCGACCTGTACGCCAAGGGCGAGCCCGCCGACCCCATCACCGTCGGCGCGGAGCTGACCCGGCGCGGCGAGATCAGCAAGGTGGGCGGGGCCTCCTACCTGCACACCCTGGTGCAGTCCGTCCCGACCGCGGCGAATGCCGAGTACTACGCGGAGATCGTCCACGAGCGGGCCGTCCTGCGCCGCCTCGTCGCGGCCGGTACGAAGATCACGCAGATGGGATACGCGGCGGACGGCGACGTCGACGAGATCGTCAACAGCGCCCAGGCCGAGATCTACGCCGTCACCGAGCAGCGCACCTCCGAGGACTACCTGCCCCTCGGCGACATCATGGAGGGCGCCCTCGACGAGATCGAGGCCATCGGTTCGCGCTCCGGCCAGATGTCGGGCGTGCCGACCGGCTTCACCGACCTGGACTCCCTGACCAACGGCCTGCACCCGGGCCAGATGATCGTCATCGCCGCCCGTCCCGCCATGGGCAAGTCGACGCTCGCGCTGGACTTCGCCCGCGCCTGCTCCATCAAGAGCAACCTGCCGAGCGTCATCTTCTCCCTCGAAATGGGCCGCAACGAGATCGCGATGCGTCTGCTCTCGGCGGAGGCCCGGGTGGCGCTGCACCACATGCGCTCCGGCACCATGACCGACGACGACTGGACCCGGCTCGCCCGCCGGATGCCCGACGTCTCGGCGGCCCCGCTCTACATCGACGACTCCCCGAACCTGTCGATGATGGAGATCCGGGCGAAGTGTCGCCGGCTCAAGCAGCGCAACGACCTCTCGCTCGTGGTCATCGACTACCTCCAGCTGATGCAGTCGGGCGGCTCCCGCCGTCCCGAGAGCCGCCAGCAGGAGGTCTCGGACATGTCCCGAAACCTCAAGCTGCTGGCCAAGGAGCTCGAGGTGCCGGTGATCGCGCTCTCCCAGCTGAACCGTGGTCCCGAGCAGCGCACCGACAAGAAGCCGATGGTCTCCGACCTGCGTGAGTCCGGCTCCATCGAGCAGGACGCCGACATGGTGATCCTGCTGCACCGCGAGGACGCGTACGAGAAGGAGTCCCCCCGCGCGGGTGAGGCGGACCTGATCGTCGCCAAGCACCGTAACGGCCCCACGGCCACCATCACCGTGGCCTTCCAGGGTCATTATTCGCGGTTCGTGGACATGGCCAACACGTAGCATCCGATCATGGACGCGCTCTCTGAAGACCTGGAACTCCTGCCCTCCACCCGGCGGGCGTTGAGCCACCGGCTCGCCGTCGCGCAGAGCGAGGGCCGGGCCCCGTCCGTGGTGGCCGCCGTCGTGCGCGGCGGGGAGGTGGTCTGGGAGGGCTCGCGGACCTCGGTCGAGGGGCACGGACCCGACGGGGACGTGCAGTACCGGATCGGCTCGATCACGAAGACCTTCACGGCCGTCCTCGTGCTGCGGATGCGGGACGAGGGCCTGCTGGCGCTCTCGGACCCGCTGGGCAAGCACCTGCCCGGGACGGGCGCCGACGAGGTGACCATCGCCCAGCTGCTGGCCCACACCGGCGGGCTGGCGGCGGAGACGCCTGGTGAATGGTGGGAGCGCACCCCGGGCACCCGGCGGCCCGCGCTCGCCGACGTGCTCGGCGAGGCTCCGTTCAAGCACGCGCCGGGGACGCGGCACCACTACTCCAACCCGGGTTACACCCTGCTGGGTTCGCTCGTCGAGGCGCTGCGCGGGAAGCCCTGGGAGGACGTCCTGCGGACCGAGGTGCTGGAGCCGCTGGGGCTGGACCGCACGAGCGCGCAGCCGCAGGCCCCGCACGCGGGCGGCTGGGCGGTGCACCCGTGGGCGGACGTGATACTGCCCGAGCCGGCGGAGGACCTGGGGCTGATGGCTCCGGCCGGTCAGCTGTGGTCCACGACCCGTGACCTGGCGCGGTTCGCGGTCCTGCTGACCCGTGGCGACGAGCGGGTGCTGAGCGCGGAGAGCGCACGGGAGATGCGCACCTCGGTGGCGCCCCCGGAGCCCGGCTTCGCCGACCTCGGCTACGGGCTGGGGCTCCAGCTGACGGAGCACCGCGGGCGACGGCTGTTCGGGCACAGCGGTTCGCTGCCCGGGTTCGTCGCCGGACTCTGGCTGAGCGAGGCGGACGACGTCGCGGCCGTGGTGCTGTCGAACTGCACCTCCGGCCTGCCGGCCTCGGCGGTGGCCACGGACCTGCTGGCGATCGTGGCGGACGCGGAACCCCGGTTCCCCGCGCCCTGGAAGCCCTTCACGGAGGCCGACCGGGTGCCGCTGGACCTCTGCGGCGTCTGGTACTGGGGCACCGCGCCCCAGGGGCTGCGGCTGAAGTCGGACGGGTCGCTGGAACTGGGCCCGGTGGGCGTACCGGGCCGGTCGGCCCGGTTCCGCGCCGAGTCCGACGGCACGTGGACGGGACTGTCCGGCTACTACGCGGGCGAGACCCTGCGGGCGGTACGACGGGAGGACGGCTCCGTGAGCCACCTCGACCTGGGCTCGTTCGTCTTCACGCGCGAGCCCTACGACCCCCAGGCCCCGGTGCCCGGCGGGGTGGACCCGCAGGGCTGGCGCGGCATCGGCTGACGGCCCGTTTCAGAGCTGGAGCTTGAACCCCACGTGGGAGGGCGTGAAGCCGAGCCGCTCGTAGAACCGGTGGGCGTCGGTGCGGGTCACGTCCGAGGTGAGCTGCACCAGTCGGCAGTTCTCCTCGCGGGAACGGTCGACGGCCCACTCGATGAAGCGGGTGCCCAGTCCGCTCCCGCGTTCGTCGGCGTGGACGCGGACCCCTTCGATGATCGAGCGGGTGGACCCCCTGCGGGACAGGCCTGGCACGATCGTCAGCTGGAGGGTGCCCACGACGCGCTCGCCGCGCACCGCGACCATGACGTGCTGGTTCGGGTCGTCGGTCAGCCGCTTGAGCGCCACGGCGTACGGGGCCAGGTCGTCCGGGGACTCGCGGGTGGCGCCCAGCGGATCGTCGGCGAGCATGGCCACGATGGCGGGCAGGTCCGCCGCGGTGGCAGGGCGGATGGTCAGGCCGGCGAGCTGGGTCATGGTCGGACCTCCTTCGCTCAGCCGGCGGCGACGGTGAGGGGAGCCCAGCGCCGGGTCCAGTCACCGGGCAGGCCGGGGATCTCCCTGGTCATGACCGCGTTGAAGGCGAGGGACTCCAGCCCGCGTTCCTTGAGCCAGGCCACCAGTTCCTCGTGGCGCACGTCGATGTCGGTGCGCAGGGGACGGTCGGTGCTCGCGGCCAGGGCCGTCACCAGCGCCTGCGCGGTGGCGGTGTCCCGGGCGATCAGGGGGCCGATGACATGGGTCTCCATGTTGGGCCAGATGGCGGCGTAACCGATGAGCGCGCCGGAGCCGTCCTCGGCCACGAGCAGCCGGTCGGTGAAGGCGGGCAGCCGCGTGATCATGTGGGTCCGGTCGGTGCCGAACACCTCCGTGTCCAACCGGATGATCTGGATGAGGTCCTCGGCGGTGGCCGGCCGGACCGGGACGTCGCCGGAACCGGTTCGCTCGGGATGGGGGAGGAAGGCGCCGCGGAGCATCTCCGCCCGGCCCGTGGTGTCGAAGCCGAGTTCTTCGTAGAGGGGGCGGCCGTAGGGGGTGGCGTGCAGGGTGAGCGGTACGCCCGCCAGGACGTCGTCGCACACGTACTGCATGAGGCGCCGGCCCAGGCCCTGGCGGGCGAACCGGTCGGCGACCAGGACCATCCCGATGGCCGCGAGGTCCGGCTTGGCCCGGGTGTCCCCGTACGCGGTCACGACGCAGGCCGCGGCCAGGCCCCTTCCGTCGGGCGCGTCGACGCCGTACCCGGTGCCTGCGGTGAGGAGCAGCCCCCACTTGTGGTCCTCGCGCGGCCAGCCGCGGTCCTGGGACAGGTCGGCGCAGTGGCGGAGATCGTCCGGGGTCAGTGCGCGGATCGGCAGATCGGTGAGCAGTGGTGGTGTCACCGGCCCAGAGTGGATCATCCCCTCGTGGGGCGTCCAGGGGATTCCGGGATCCGGCCGGTGGAGTCAGCCGATGTTTCACGTGAAACACGGCGTCGGTAGCCTCCTCGGCTATGACACTCCTGCACCTGTTCGATCTCGACGGGACCCTGATGTACGGCTCCGCCGCGCCCGTCGAGATCTCCCGCCAGCTCGGTCTGGAGCGCGAGATCGCTGAGATTGAACGGGCCTTCGGAGCCCGCGAGATCGGCCCGCAGGACTTCGCGCGGGCGGCGCGCGAGCTGTGGTCCGATCTGACGCCCCTGCACGTCCGGGCGGCCTTCGACGGGGCCCCGTGGCTGGCCGGCATCCGGGACGTCTGGCAGGAGATCCGGGGGCGCGGCGACTACTGCGCGGTGGTCTCCCTGTCCCCGTCGTTCTTCGTCGAACTGCTGCTGGAGTGGGGCGCGCACGCCGCGCACGGCTCGGTCTTCCCCGAGGTGCCCTTCACCCGGCCCGTCGACGTGACGGGGGCCATGACGCCCGAGGGGAAGCTGACGGTCGCGGACCGGCTGTGCGAGCGGTTCGGCGTGACCCGCGCCGACTGCGTGGCGTACGGGGACTCGATGACCGACGCGGTGCTGTTCGCGGCCCTCCCGCGGTCGGTGGCGGTGAACGCGCGGCCGCACCTGGCGGAGCGGGCCACCCATGTCTACGAGGGACGTGACCTGCGGGAGGCATACCAGCTCGTGGGTGGGACGCGCCCGGGAGTCGCAGCATCTTAAGGGGATCGGGGGTTCGAAACGCGGTTTTTCCCCATTCCCCCGCAGGGCCCTCGGTCGGCTGGCACGCTGTGAAACCCGGAACCACGGATTCGAGGCCGTGGCGTGTGAGACCCGACCGAGATGCTCGAAGCGAGGCACCGCATGGACCTTCCGCCCACCAGATCGGCGAGACCGACGGGCTGGATACCTTCCGGGGGCGGTGCGACCGAACCCTCCCCGGACGCCGTCCTCATCCGTCAGACCCTCGCCGAGGTCGCTCCCGTCGCCGACAAGGTCACCTCGTACTTCTACGCCCTGGTCTTCACGGGCCATCCCGAACTGCGGGAGCTGTTTCCCGCGGCCATGGACGTCCAGCGGGACCGGCTGCTGAAGGCTCTGCTGACCGCCGCGGAGCACATCGACGACCCGGCGGTGCTCACCCCCTACCTGCGTCGGCTCGGCACCGGCCACCGCAAGTACGGCACCGTGGCCGGTCACTATCCGGCCGTGGGGGAGGCGCTGATCGGGGCGCTGGCCCGGTACGCGGAGCTGACCTGGGGCCCGGAGGCGGAAGCCGCGTGGGTGCGCGCGTACACCGCCATCTCCCAGATCATGATCGACGCCGCGGCGGAGGACGAGGCGCGGGCGCCGGCCTGGTGGCACGCCGAGGTGGTCTCCCACGACCTGCGCACCTCGGACATCGCCGTTCTGACGGTCCGGCCCGACCAGCCGTACCCGTTCCTCGCCGGGCAGTACACCAGTCTGGAGACCCCGTGGTGGCCGAGGGTCTGGCGGCACTACTCCTTCGCCTCGGCGCCGCGCGCCGACGGGCTGCTGTCCTTCCACGTCAAGGCCGTGCCGGCCGGCTGGGTCTCCAACGCCCTGGTACGCCGCGCCCGCCCGGGCGACGTGCTGCGGCTGGGTCCGCCCGCCGGGTCGATGGTGGTGGACCACAGCACCGACAACGGGATGCTGTGCCTGGGCGGGGGGACCGGCATCGCTCCGATCAAGGCACTGATCGAGGACGTGGCCGAGCACGGCGAACGCCGGCCGGTGGAGGTCTTCTTCGGCGCGCGCAGCGATGACGACCTGTACGACAAGGACACGCTGCTGGGGTTGCAGCGCTCCCACCCCTGGTTGTCGGTGCGCCCGGTGATCGGGGAGGGGATGGCGGGCCAGCTGCCGCACGCGGTCGGCGAGAACGGCCCCTGGAGCTCGTACGACGCCTTCATCTCAGGGCCGCCCGCGATGATCCGCAGCGGTGTGGACGCGCTCAAGCGGATCGGGATCCCGGGCGAGCGCATCCGCTACGACGCGCTCGAGGAGCTGGCGGGCGTCGCCGGCTGAGGCCGGCACGGACCCGCCCGCTCCCCCGGCCGCTCAGCCCAGGTCGGGGGCGTGCATGGCGCGCACCCCCTCGATGTTGCCGTCGAGGTAGTGGCGCAGCGAGAGCGGGACGAGGTGGACCGCGGCGATGCCGACGCGGCTGAAGGGCACGCGGACGATCTCGTACTCGCCCTGCGGCTCGTCCACTTCGGGGCCGTGCCGCCGTCCGGGGTCCATCGATTCCAGGTGGCAGACGAAGAAGTGCTGCACCTTGACCCCGGTCACTCCCCCCGAGGCGATGTGCTCGACGGTGTCGACGAAACAGGGCACCACATCGGTGATCTTGGCGCCGAGTTCCTCGTCGAGTTCTCTGTGGAGGGCGTCCACGACGGTGGCGTCGGAGGGTTCCACACCGCCGCCCGGGGTGAGCCAATAAGGGTCGACGCCGGGCTTGGTGCGCTTGATGAGGATCAGGTCGTCACCGTCGAGCAGGATCGCTCGGGCGGTGCGTTTGACCACGGGACGTTCGGTCATGGGAGAAGAGTGGCCCACGCCCGGGCTTCTGAAACGCGCCATCGTCCGAAACACGAGGGGCTCACCAGTGCGCGGCGGCGCGCAGCAGGCGGTCGTGGGCGCGGGCCAGGTGGGCGAGGGCCAGACTGCCGGTCCGTACGACCAGGAACCAGGTCCGCAGCGGGGGGACGGGGGGCTCCAGCAGGGCGACGACCTGACCGTGGTCGAGGGCGTCCTGGCACAGGTAGCGGGGCAGGACGGCGAGTCCGGCGCCGGCCCTGACGCACTCCAGCACGGCCCGCAGGTCGGGTGCCACGACGGTGGCGGCGGTGTCCGGGGCGGAGCCGGGCGCGGAGTCGAACACGGCGGCCCAGTAGCGGGTGACCAGCGGCAGGCTCTCGTGGACCTCGACGACGGGGATCCCGTCCAGGGCCTCGGGGCCCTTGGCGAGCAGTTCGCCCGGGTCGGCGAGCGCGGCCCAGTAGGGTGCGGCGACCAGCACCTGTTCCTCGTCGCAGAGGGCGCCGGCGGAGAAGGGCCCGCCCCGGGGGCGTGCGGTGGTGACGACCAGGTCGTGCTGTCCGGCGGCGAGCCCGGCGAGGTTCTCCTCGGAGTCGGCCGCGAAGACCGTGCGCAGCGTCTGGCCGTGGCCGACGAGGGGCGCGAGGGCGGGGAGCACCCGCAGGGTCAGGAACTCGGGCGGTCCGGCGAGGTGCAGGGTGCGCACCGTTCCGGCGGTCTGCCGTTCGGTCTCGGCGATCCGCAGCAGGGCGTCCAGGTGCGGGGCGGCCTTGTGGGCCAGTTCGTCGCCGACGGCGGTCGGCGTGACGCCGCGGGCGCGGCGGTGGAACAGGGGGCGGCCGAGCTGCCGCTCCAGGGTGCGGATCTGGGAGGTGACCGCGGGCTGGGACAGCCCGAGGAGCGCGGCGGCCCGGGTGAACGAGCCGGCCCGATGCACGGCGACGAACGTGCGCAGCAGGGCCAGGTCCATGGCGGCCCCTCTCGGTGGGGGCCTTCAACTATAAATATGCCGATAGGTTCCTGTCGTTACCGTGATTGGACTCTGACGCTGAGTCAACTAGCCTTGTCGACGTGGTTCTTGCGGGCAGGGAACCCGGCGCGGTCCGAGCCACCAGGGGGGAGGCTCGGACCGCTTCCCCGTGGTCTCAGGCCCCGGAACCGGCCTGGTCCAAGGCCCGGAGCACGTCGGCGACCAGGTCGTGGGGGTCCTCGGCGCCGGCGGAGAAGCGGATGAACCCCTCCGGCACGGCGTCGCCGCCCCAGCGTCCGCGCCGTTCGGCGGTGGACCGCACCCCACCAAAGCTCGTGGCGTCCTCGACCAGGTGCAGGGCGGACATGAAGCGTTCCGCGTGGGCGCGGTCGGGGAGGGTGAAGGAGACCACCGACCCGAAGCCGCTCATCTGCCGGGCCGCCGTCTTGTGGGAGGGGTCCGAGGTGAGCCCCGGGTAACGCAGCCCGGACACCTCGGTACGGCCGGCCAGGGCCTCGGCGACGGCGAGGGCGTTGGCCCACTGGCGTTCGCTCCGCAGCTGGATGGTGGCCAGGGAGCGGTGGGCGAGCCAGGCCTCCATGGGCCCCGGCACGGCACCGACGATCTTGCGCCAGCGGCGGATGCCCGCGGCGAGCCCGGGGTCGCGGCAGGCGACGTAACCGAGCAGCAGGTCACCGTGGCCGGTGAGCCCCTTGGTGCCGCTGGCGACGGAGAAGTCCGCGCCCAGCTCCAGCGGCCGCTGCCCGAGCGGGGTGGCGAGGGTGTTGTCGACGGCGACGAGCGTGCCCGCGCCGTGCGCGGCGTCCACCAGGCGCCGCACGTCGCACACGTCGAGCCCCGGGTTGGAGGGGGTCTCGATCCACAGCAGCCGGGCCCCGTCGAGGGCCGTGAGCTGGGCATCCCCGCCGGTGGGCGCGGTGCGCACGCGGACCCCGTACGCCTCCAGCTGCTCCCGGACCAGGGGCAGCGCCTGGTAGCCGTCGTCGGGCAGGACGACGGTGTCGCCGGCGCGGGCCTGGGAGAGGAGGACGGCGGAGACGGCGGCCATGCCGGAGGCGAAGGCGACCGTGTCCACGTCCTCGTGGCCGGGCGCCTCCAGTTCGCCGATCGCGCGTTCCAGCAGGGTCCAGGTGGGGTTGGTGTCGCGGCCGTAGGTGTACGGGCCCGTCACCTCGCCGGGGAGGTGGAAGTGGGCGGCGAAGACGGGACCGGGCAGCGGGGGTTCGTTCTTGACGGGTTCGGGCAGCCCGGCGCGCACCGCCCGGGTGCCGTCGCCGTACGGGGCCGCCTGGGCCGCGTCGTCGGCGGGGTGTGCGCTCACGTCTAGTCCTTGTCGGGCAGGGCCAGGTTCAGGGCCCAGGAGACGACGGAGATGATCAGGCCGCCGAGGACGGCGGTCCAGAAGCCGTCGACGTGGAAGCTGAGGTGGAGCTGCTTGGCCACCCAGGAGGTCAGCAGCAGCATGAGGGCGTTCACCACGAGGGTGAACAGACCCAGGGTGAGGATGAACAGCGGGATGGAGAGCAGCTTCACCACGGGCTTGACGATGAGGTTGACCAGGCCGAAGACGAGGGCGACCAGGATCAGCGTCAGCGTGCGGCGGCCCAGGCTGCTGCCGTCGTCGAGGGTGATGCCCTCGAGCAGCCAGATGGCGACGGCCAGGGCCCCCGCGTTGGCGAGCGTCTTGACTACGAAATTCGTCATGTGTCTGATCGTGGCAGAGAACATCCGGGCCGGGCATCGGCAGATCAGCGGATCCCGCGGCACCACTGGGCAAGGGCAAGGGGCACAACGGACATGAAGGCCTTCCGGCTGGACGAGCTCGAAGCGGAACGAGCTGCCAACGACGGCGCCTACCTGCAGTTCCTGCGTGAGCGGAACATGTCGGTCGGGCTCTATTCGCTGGACGCGGGACAGAGCGACCCGCAGCAGCCGCACCGTCAGGACGAGGTGTACTTCGTGGTGAGCGGCCGCGCCTCGATCACGGTCGGGGAGGAGACGACGACGGTGGCGAACGGCAGCGTCGTCTACGTACCGGCCGGTGTGCCGCACAAGTTCCACCACATCACCGAACCGCTGAAGGTGCTGGTGGTCTTCTCCCCGCCGGAGGGCTGACCGCCGTCGTACTGAGGGTCGTCCCCCTGATCCCCCTAGGGGTCGGGTCAGGGGGTTCCGGGGGCTCACGGGCCCCCGTCCCGTCTTCGCGGCTCCTAAGCTCGAGACCAAGGAAGACGCCAGGGACACCGCCTGGGGCGCCGGTGAGGACGAGGAAGAGGTAAGGACATGGACGGGATCCGAGCGATGTTCGCGGGCATGCCGTGGTGGGTCAAGTGGGTCGCCGTTCCGCTGCTGGCGCTCTTCGTCTTCGGCGGCGTCATCACCACGATCATCGGCACGCTGATCGGCTTCGCCTTCAAGGTGCTGCTGTTCGCGGCCCTGGTCGGCGGCCTGATCTTCGTGGTCAAGAAGTTCACCGGCAGCGGCGCGAAGAGCTCCTCCAGCGACTGGTAGGCCGCGCCGTGCCCGTACGGGCATTGCGCCAGGCGGGCGAACCTGACCCGCCAAACCTCTCATCCCGTGGCAATCGGTGGATAGGCTGGCAATCCGTGCCGTTCCTGGGCGCCGGCGGGCCCCCGGGCCCGCCGCCACGCCTGGGGGTGAGTGTGTCTCCGGTCCACAATGCCGGTGTGCCGACGCTGATCGGCTCGGTGCAGAGGGCGCTGCGGCTACTGGAAGCGGCGGGCTCCCATAGTGGGGGAGCCCCGGCGAAACAGCTGGCGCGCGAGGCCGGGCTCCCGCTCCCCACCGCGTACCACCTGCTGCGCACCCTGACGCACGAGGGCTATCTGCGCCGGGAGGGCGGGGTCTTCGTCCTCGGCGAGGCGGCCGCCAGGCTGGGGCACGGGGGACTTCAGCAGAAACGTCGCAGCATGATCCTCGACTCGCTCGCGCACTTCCGCGACGTGGTCGGGGCCCCGGTCTACTTCGCGGTCTACCGCGAGGGGGAGATCGAGGTCGTGGGTGTCTCGGACACCCCGGCGAACCCGGCCTGCGAGGAATGGGCCGACTTCCGCGCCACCGCGCACGCGCACGCCATCGGGCAGTGCCTGCTGGGGCAGTTGGACGAGAAGACGCGCAGGGACTACTACGACCGTCACCCGGTCGAGGGCATCACGCCGTACACCGTGCGGGACATGCGCACGCTGGAGGAGCGGATCGGCTCCCTGGAGCGGATGCAGCCGGTGACCGAGCGTCAGGAGTACGCCCTGGGCACCGTGTGCGCGGCCATCCCGATCACGGCCGGCGACGCTGCCGCGACCATGGCCATTTCTCTACCTGTGCACCAGGAATCCCGCTTGCTCTATGTAGTCGATCGACTACGGAGTGAAGTAGGCGCGCTGTTGAGCACCCTCTCCTTCTCTATCAGTATCTGAAAACTCACTCCTTGTGATCTGCTTGCGCTTCCACCACCCTTGTCAAGAGGGCCCTGGGGGTTCATTCCTGGCCACTTCCACTACAGCGGGGTAGGCAATGCGCGAGTCGGTACAGGCAGAGGTCATGATGAGCTTCCTCGTTTCCGAGGAGCTCGCGTTCCGGATCCCGGTGGAACTCCGGTACGACGCCAAGGACCCCTACGCCGTACGCCTGACCTTCCACCTTCCCGGAGACGCCCCCGTGACCTGGGCGTTCGGCCGGGAGCTGCTACTCGACGGGATCAACAGGCCGTGCGGTGACGGCGACGTGCACATCGCCCCCACCGAACCGGGCGAGCTCTCGGACGTCCACATCCGCCTCCAGGTGGGCGGCGACCGGGCCCTGTTCCGGGCCGGCGCGGCTCCGCTCGTGGCCTTCCTCGACCGGACCGACCGGATCGTTCCCCTCGGTCAGGAGCGCAGCCTCGGCGACTTCGAGGAGACCCTCGACGAGGAGCTCGGCAGGATCCTCGCCGAGGCGCAGCAGCAGAACGAACAGAACGCGGGCTGAAGTACCCGCCCGCGGGGTCCGCTCGCCGGCCCTCAGCGCTTGCGCCGCCGCCCCCGGCCTCCGCGGGCCGGCGGCGCGCCCGGTACGGGAGCGGCCGCGGCGGGGCCGGGCCGGTCCGCGGACACCACGAGCGCGGCCAGCGCCGTGGTCACGGGGACGGAGGCGACGAGCCCGATCGAACCCACCAGGGTGCGTACGATCTCCTCCGCCACCAGCTCGCTGTTGGCCACGGTTCCCATGCTGCTGTTCGCGATGGAGAACAGCAGCAGCAGGGGCAACGCCGCACCCGCGTAGGCCAGTACGAGCGTGTTGACCACGGACGCGATGTGGTCGCGCCCGATCCGGATGGCCGCCCGGTACAGGGCGCGCGGGCCCATCTTCGGGTCCGCCTGGTGGAGTTCCCAGACGGCCGAGGTCTGGGTGACCGTCACGTCGTCGAGGACGCCGAGCGATCCGATGATCACGCCTGCGAGCAGCAAGCCGCTCATGTCGATGTCCGGGTAGAGCCCGTGGATCAGCCCGGTGTTGTCGTCCGTGTTCCCGCTCAGGAACGCCCAGTCGATGAACAGCGAGCCCAGCAGGCCGATCAGCAGCAGCGAGACCAGCGTGCCGAGGACGGCGACCGAGGTGCGGGCGGTCAGGCCGTGGCACATGTAGAGGGCGATCAGCATGATCGCGCTGGCCCCGACGACCGCGACGACCAAGGGGTTCGAGCCCTGGAGGATCGCCGGGAGGATGAACAGGGTCAGCACCCCGAAGCTGACCACGAGCGCGATGAGCGCGAACAGCCCGCGCATCCGGCCGACGACCACCACCGCGACCGCGAAGATGCCCGCGAGCAGGGCCATCGGGAACTTCCGGTTCAGGTCGATCACGGAGTACTGGAGCTCGCGCGGCGCATCCGGTGCATAGGCGACCACCACCTCCTGGCCCTTCGCCAACTGCCGCGGCGCGCCGGGCTGGACGATCTCGAAGAAGACGCGGCCCTTGTCCGGCCCGGTGCCCACCTCGACGGTCGCCCGCTTGCACGCACCGCCCGGCGCCGCCTGCGCCGCGCCTCCGGGGGCGGTGGGGTTGCCGGAAGCGGGGACCTGCGCGGCGTTCACCGACTTGCAGTCGATGCCGGCGAGCGCGACCACCTTGCCCTGCTGCGTCTGGCGGTCGAAGCCCACCCCGGTGCGCTCGTGGGCGGGGGCTCCGCCGGGCCACAGGACCACCAGACCGACGAAGACGGCGGCGGCGAAGGGGATCAGTACGGCGGAGATCACCCGGCGCAGGTGCTTGGACACCGGGGCGGCGGGGCCGTGACCGTGCCCGTGGGAATGTCCGTGGCCGTGCGCATGCCCGGGTGGGCCCCCGGCCGCGTGCCCGTGGGACGCGTGCTCGTGACCGGAGTGGTCAGGGGGCTCTGTGGGCTCGGTGGGGGGCGGTGGCGAGGTCGTCACCGGCCGATCATCGCAAGAGATGAGGGGGCCCACTGTTCAGCACGCCACAGATGACGCTAGCGTGGGGGCTACTTTGCACAACGCGGGAGCTCGGAGCACCGGGCTGAGAGGGCGCTGATCACCGTACGCGCAGCAGATTGCGTACGGGAGGAGGCTGCGTCGACCGCCGAACCTGTTACCGGGTAATGCCGGCGTAGGGAGATCAGGTCTCATGACCATTCAGGACGCACGCACGCCTGCCGCCGGCGAGAACGCCGACGGCCAGACCGAGCGCCAGCCCGGCTGGCACAAGGGATACCTGGCGGGTTCCCGCCCCGACATCCGGGTGCCGGTCCGCCAGGTCCACCTCACCAACGGCAAGGACGTCACGCTCTACGACACGTCCGGTCCGTACACCGATCCGCAGATCGAGACGGACGTCCGCCGGGGCCTGCCGCCGCTGCGCGAGAACTGGATCATCGGGCGCGGTGACACCGAGGAGTACGCGGGCCGGCCCGTGCGCCCCGAGGACGACGGGATCAAGCACACCTCGCCTCGCGGGGGCCTCAAGAACCTCGACGCGGTCTTCCCCGGCCGCCCGCGCCTGCCGCGCCGCGGCCGCGGCGGCCAGGCCGTCACGCAGCTCGCGTACGCCCGGCGGGGCGAGATCACCCCGGAGATGGAGTACGTCGCGATCCGCGAGAACGTCTCCCCGGAGGTCGTGCGCGAGGAGATCGCCGCAGGTCGTGCGGTGCTCCCGGCCAACGTGAACCACCCGGAGATCGAGCCGATGATCATCGGCAAGCGGTTCCTGGTGAAGGTCAACGCCAACATCGGCAACTCGGCCGTCACCTCCTCCATCGAGGAGGAGGTCGACAAGATGACCTGGGCCACCAAGTGGGGCGCGGACACGGTCATGGACCTCTCGACCGGCCGCAACATCCACACCACCCGCGAGTGGGTCCTGCGCAACTCCCCCGTCCCGATCGGCACCGTGCCGCTCTACCAGGCGCTGGAGAAGGTCGACGGCCGGGCCGAGGACCTCACCTGGGAGATCTACAAGGACACGGTCATCGAGCAGGCCGAGCAGGGCGTCGACTACATGACGGTCCACGCCGGCGTGCTGCTGCCGTACGTGCCGCTGACGGCCCGCCGCAAGACCGGCATCGTCTCGCGCGGCGGCTCGATCATGGCCGCCTGGTGCCTGGCGCACCACAAGGAGAACTTCCTCTACACGAACTTCGAGGAGCTCTGCGAGATCCTCGCGACGTACGACGTCACGTACTCGCTGGGCGACGGCCTGCGCCCCGGCTCCATCGCGGACGCCAACGACGCGGCCCAGTTCGCGGAGCTGAAGACGCTGGGCGAGCTCAACACGATCGCCAAGCGCCACAACGTCCAGACGATGATCGAGGGCCCGGGCCACGTCCCGATGCACAAGATCAAGGAGAACATCGACCTCCAGCAGGAGATCTGCGAGGAGGCGCCGTTCTACACGCTCGGCCCGCTCACCACGGACGTCGCGCCCGCGTACGACCACATCACCTCCGGCATCGGTGCCGCGATGATCGCCTGGTGGGGCACCGCGATGCTCTGCTACGTGACGCCCAAGGAGCACCTGGGCCTGCCCAACCGTGACGACGTGAAGACCGGCGTCATCACGTACAAGATCGCGGCGCACGCGGCGGACCTGGCCAAGGGCCACCCCGGTGCCCAGGAGTGGGACGACGCCCTCTCGGACGCGCGGTTCGAGTTCCGCTGGGAGGACCAGTTCAACCTGGCCCTCGACCCGGACACGGCCCGTGAGTTCCACGACGAGACCCTCCCGGCCGAGCCGGCCAAGACCGCGCACTTCTGCTCCATGTGCGGTCCGAAGTTCTGCTCGATGAAGATCTCGCAGGACATCCGTCGTGAGCACGGCGGTGACCTGAAGGCCGAGGAGATCGAGGCCGGCATGGCGGAGAAGTCCGCCGAATTCGCCGCCTCGGGCAACCGCGTCTACCTGCCGCTGGCGGACTGACCCGGCCGGACGGGCCGTCCCGCGACATCATGGGGGGAGTCGCGGGACGCGCCCGCTGATCGGGCGGGTCGTGGGTCAGGCCGATGCCGGTGATGTTTCACGTGAAACGGTTGGTTTCACGTGAAACACTGCCGGGCCCAGCTTCTTCCGGGCGAAGTCCAGGTTTCCGGAGACGCGCTCGCGGTGCTCGTCGGGCAGCTTGCCCTCGCTCAGCAGACGCTCGCAGCACTCCAGGGACTCCTGGTACTCGCCGACCCAGTAGGCGGCGATGGCGAGTTCGTCGAGGGCGCGCCATTCGTGCCAGGCGTACTCCACGAACAGGACGTCCTTCGGGTAGGGGATCCGTTCGGCCTGCTTGGCGAACATGTAGGCCAGCGGCCACCGCTCCTCCACGCGGCAGAGGCCGGCGAGGTCCCCGATCGCCTCGGCGCGCGAGGGGCGGCTCTCGAATGCCCGCAGGTAGCGGTCCATCACCTCGGCAGCGGGCCGGCCCAGGCTAGCGGCAGCTCGTGCGGCGTAGACCCGCGCGAGGTAGGTCTCCTCGTAGAAGCCGACCATGGCCGCCCGGCGGTCGTAGGCGGAGAGGGACTTCTCCGGCTCGCCCGCGTCGCGCCAGCTCTGTCCGAGGTAGAACATGTAGCGGGCGTTCTCGGGCTCTTTGACCAGCCCCTGTTCGAGCACCGCGGCGTCGCGCAGGTACTTCTGCCGCTGGCCGCCCTCGCGGAGCCGGGCGCCTCCGCCGATGCTGAGGATGTGGGCGCCCCCGAGCGTTCCGAGGCTGTACTCGCCGCCGCAGTCGATGTACTCGTGGAGCACGCCGACGTATCGCCAGGGCCGCCGGGTGGAGACGAGTGCCGCCCGGTAGTGGACGATCGGGCCGTCGTGCAGGGCGATCCGGTACGCGTCGAGGGTCAGCTCGGGCATCCGGAACCCGGGCTCCGTCTCCATCGTGTCGTCGGCGTCGATGAACAGCAGGTAGTCGGCACGGTCGCGGGCGAGTTCGATGGCCTCGGTGCGGCTGCCGTCGAACCCCTTCCAGGGGCGTTCGTAGAGGGCGCCCGGGAGGTCTCCGAAGCAGTCCCGGATGACGTCCTGGGTACCGTCGGTCGAGCCGGTGTCCACGATCACCCAGGTGTCGATCAGTGGGCGTACCGAATCGAGGCACTTCCGGATGGTGGGGGCTTCGTCCTTGACGATCATGTTCAGGCAGACTTTTGGTCTCATGGGTCCCGTCCGCTGGTGTGGGCCGTACGGTCTCGCGGCCGGCCGGGTCGGCTGGATCGTCGGGGACTTTAGGGAGCGGGGCCGCGGTGTCGGAGGGTGGCGCGCCGGGAAAGTCCCAGTTGGCCCGATTGGCGGCATTAGCTCAGCCGAGGCGCTGACAGCAGGGGTGGCGTCGGGGGCGTCACGTGGAGATCAGCGCCCCCGGAGGGAGGCTCGACCCGCGACCGGAGCCGACGGACGGCTCGGGTGCGAGTCACTCTGCTGAAGGAGCGCTCTATGAGTCGTGAGCACCGGGCCAAGGCCGTGCTTCTCGGTCCCCTGCCAAGGAGCCGGGCCTGGCTGGCGGGAGGGGCCCTGGCCTCGCTCTCCCTCGTCCTGGCCGGTGTCGTCAGCCCGGCGGCCGCCATGACGCGGCAGGCCGGTCCGGCGGTGGCCACGGTCCGCCAGGCGGCGGGCGGCGGTGGCGGCGAGGACCACTGCAAGGAGAAGCCGAACCACCACGGCGACGACGAGGGCCGCCCGGAGGGCCGGTCGGCCACCGCTTCCCGCAACGGCGGCGACCGGGACGACGACAAGTGCCGAGGCCCCCGGGGCCCGCGCGGCCCCCGGGGCCCGAAGGGCGACACGGGCCCGACCGGCCCGACCGGTCCCACGGGCGCTACGGGTCCCACGGGCGCGACGGGTGCCACGGGTGCGACCGGGGCGACCGGTGCCACGGGCGCGACGGGTGCCACAGGTGCGACGGGTGCCACGGGCGCGACCGGTGCGAGCGGCGCCACGGGCGCGACCGGGGCGACCGGCGCGACTGGTGCGACCGGCGCCACGGGTTCTACCGGGCCTTCCGGGCCCACGGGTGCCACTGGCGCGACGGGCGCGACGGGCGCGACGGGCGCGACGGGCGCGACGGGTGCGACGGGTTCTACTGGGACTTCCGGGCCCACCGGCCCCACAGGTGCGACGGGGGCCACGGGTGCGACGGGGGCCACCGGCGCTACGGGCCCCACCGGACCTACAGGGCCTACGGGCGCGACCGGTGCGACTGGCGCGACGGGTGCGACCGGCGCCACAGGTGCGACCGGTGCGACGGGGGCCACCGGCGCTACGGGCCCCACCGGACCTACTGGGCCAACGGGCGCTACGGGCGCTACGGGCGCGACCGGTGCGACCGGTGCGACCGGCGCCACCGGTGCCACCGGTGCGACCGGCGCCACGGGTGCGACGGGGGCCACCGGCGCTACGGGTGCGACCGGCGCACCCGGCCCCTGTAGCGACGTCGACGCCTACAACCCGGACAACTCCGAAGAGGTCAAGGCGATCCTGAGCAACGGGACCGCGTTCGTCGGCATTCGCCGTCTGAGCCCCACCATCAGCGACTACGCCTGGGTGAACCTGACCACATCGACCACGAACTTCCCGGTCACCGCCTGCGCCATCTCCGTCGCCGACCAGTCGAACTCGGGCGGTTCGGTCTCGGTCGAGGTGCTGACCACGACGAACCAGTTGTGGGAGATCACCTGCTCCAGGCAGAACAACATGGGCAACCGCACCCTGGTGTGTCCCAACGCCTGGACGCAGAACATGTCGTACCCGCCGACCCTCATGCAGCGGAACTTCAAGAACAAGCCGGCCCTCGCGGCCTCCCCGGGCCACCCGGTCAACACGCTCCGACCGGAGCACGAGGACAGGCCGGCCCGCGCGGCCGCGCCGCAGAGGTGACCGTCCGACCCCTCAGTCCGGACGCTGCTCCGGACCGCCGAAGTCCGGGCTGGTGAAGTCCGGGCTGGAGTAGCCGGGCCGCGCGCCCGGTGCGCCGTCGGACGGGCTGCTGAAGTCGGGCCGGGTGTATCCCAGCTGGGGGATGCGCCCGGCCCCCGGCGTCCGGGGCACGGGGTAGCCCGTCCCGGCGGTGGGGTCGGCCAGCGCGTCACGCAGGAACGGCATGATGCCCCGCTCCAGCAGCGCGTTGCGCCAGGCCTCCCGGGCCCGCGCGAGATCGTCCGGTATCGGCACGCTCTCCTCCGCGGCCACTTCCGTGGAGCTGTTGCGGAGCGCCGCCACCAGGAGCGAGACCACCGCGAAGACGAGCGCGACCACGGTGAGCCCGCCGAACAGCCAGCCGGCCGTCAGCATCGTCCGTGCGAAGGCGGGTTCGGGGTCGATGGCCTTCAGGCAGTAGCCCACCAGCAGGAAAATCAGCATGGCGGTGCCCGCCAGTACCGGGGCGAGGACGGCCACCACGGCGCTCACGCCCGCGCCCCCGCCGTCGCCCTGCCCGTCGCCGCCATCGGCGGTGTATTCGTCGGTGTTCGCGCGGCCCGACAGGACCTCGTCGCGCAGTTCCTCCCGGACCTTCACGTAGTGGGCGTACTCGGCGGCCGCGGCGGCGGTCAGGAGTGCGATGGCGCTCAGGGCCATCGTGCGCAGCTGTTCGGCGTTCAGCCGTTCGCCGAGGGCGGCGAGTTCGGGCCGTTCGTCCGCCGTGCGCAGTGCCTCGTCGAGGAGGCGGTCGAACTCGGGTCGGTCTTCGGTGAGCAGGTGCGGACCGCTGGTCATGTGCATCCCCCGATGCTCCGTACGAGCCGGTTTGCCCGCGTAGAACCGGGCGCCGGCCCGAAACGGAGGAGAGCCTGCTACGGACAGGGCGATGGTAGAGCGCCCCGGCCATGGGGTGACAGGGACTTTCGGGAAATACCCCGCTCAGTGAACGCTCAGTCGCGCAGCGGCAGTTGTTGGACCAGCAGTTTGCCCGCCATCGTCACGCCGCCGTCCATCGCGATGGCCAGTCCGTCCGCGTACACGTGCGGTCCGTCAACGGCCTCCGGCCCGTGCGCCTCGTCGCCGTCCTCGGTGCCCACCTCGCCGAGCAGGTACGGGATGGGGCTGTGGCCGTGGACGACGCGGCTGCCGCCGTAGGTGCCCAGCAGCTGGCGCACGGCCTGCGGGCCCATCTCCTCGTCGCGGAAGGCGAAGCGCTTGGTGAACTTCCGGAACAGGTCCCACGTGATGTCGGCGTCGTGCCGGTTGAGCAGTTCGTGGATGGTGTCGTTGACGTCCTCGATGGAGTCGCCGTAGTCCAGGTAGGCGGTGGTGTCGGAGTGCAGCAGCAGGTGCCCGTCCGCCAGTGTGGCCGCGTCCAGCCGGGACATCCACTGCAGGTGGACGTCCTCGAGGCGCTCCATGTCGGCGCGCTGACCGCCGTTGAGCAGCCAGGCGGCCTGGAAGGTGGCCGTGCCGGCGCCGGAGTTCACGGGCGTGTCGCCGAACCGCTTCGCGCCGATGAGCAGCAGCTCGTGATTGCCCATCAGGGCCTTGCAGTAGCCCCCGGCCGCGGCGGCCTCCGCGGACAGGCGCATGACGAGGTCGATGACGCCGATGCCGTCGGGGCCACGGTCGGTGAAGTCGCCGAGGAACCAGATCCGGGCGTTGCCGGCGGACCAGTGGCAGTCGGCGTCGATCAGGTTCTGCGCCTGGAGCTCGTGGATGAGCTCGTCGAGGTACCCGTGGACGTCGCCCACGACGTAGAGAGGGCCGGGACCGGCGCCCGGGGCCTCCTGCGGGACGTACTGGACCTGGACGGTGTCACCGGGCCCGCCCATCGCGCCGCGCCCGATGACGGGCAGGTCGCGCTGGGTCGGGGTGTAGCCGTCGAGGCCGTCCTCGGGCCCGGCGGCGGGGAACTCCGGATGCGCGGCCTCGCCCGTGCGCTGCTGCGGAACGGTCTCCGGGGTGTAGTACGCGGGGTACTCGCCGTACACGGGCGTCTCCCCGGGCAGGCCGGCGGACACGGCGTACGGCGCGGGTTCGTTGACGGGCACCCGGAAGTCCCGCAGCGTGTCCGTCCGCATCGCGGGTCCCTGACCGGCCCCCTGAGTCATCGACCCCTCCACCACCGTCGCGCTGCCGTACACCTGCGGACCCTGCGCACCTCTGGGGCGGAGGGTCCGTGATGTCGTGCGCCCATCATAGGAATGCGGCTCGCGCTCTGTGACGCACCAGGGGTGGTGAATCCTGGGCGGAACCAAACCTTCCTGCCGTTTTCGCCCGATATAGGGGTTGTTGAAATCGTCGGCGGGGCCGTTGGCCCCGCCGATCTGGCGGTCAGGTGGTCAGTCCTGGGAGGGCGAGCGCGGTGGGCTGACGGTGGTCCGGGGGGTTCTGCGCTGTGAGGACGTGCGGATGATCAGCTCGGTCGGGACGACCTGTTCGACGGGACGTCCCGTGTCGACCCCCTCGATCGCGTCGATCAGCAGCTGGACGACGGCCGTCCCGATGCGGCGCGGCTTGAGGGAGAGGGTGGTGATGGGCGGCTCGGTGTTCGCGTAGACGGTGGACTCGCTGCAGCAGACCAGGAGCAGGTCCTCGGGGACCCGCAGCCCGTAGCGGCGGGCGGCGGCGAGGAGGTCGGTGCCGTTCGGGTCGAAGAGGCCGTAGACGGCGTCGGGACGGTCGGGCCGGGCCAGGAGCCGGTCGGCGGCGACGGCGCCGGCGCAGGGGTCGTGTGCGGGGTAGGACTCGTACACCGGGTCCTGGCCGACGCGTTCGCACCAGCTGAGGTAGGCGGTCGTGGAGAGGCGGGTGTAGGTGTCCGTGGTGGTGCCGGTCAGCAGCCCGATGCGGCGGGCCCCGGCGGCGGCGAGGTGGTCGAGCAGGCCCAGCACGGCGGCCTCGTGGTCGTTGTCGACCCAGGCGGTCACGGGGAGGGTTCCGGCGGGCCGGCCGTCGGAGACCACGGGCAGGCCCTGGCGGACGAGCTCGCTGACCACCGGATCGTGGTCCGAGGGGTCGATGACGACGGTGCCGTCGAGGGCCACGTTGGACCAGACGTCGTGCCGGGAGGTGGCCGGGAGGATGACGAGGGCGTAGCCGCGGGCGAGGGCGGCGGAGGTCGCGGCCCGCGCCATCTCGGCGAAGTAGGCGAATTCGGTGAAGGTGAAAGGTTCATCCCCGTACGTCGTCACGGTCAGGCCGATGAGGCCCGACTTTCCGGTACGGAGGGTTCGGGCGGCGGCGGAGGGCCGGTAGCCCAGCCGGTCGGCCACCTCGCGGACGTGGCGGCGGGTGGCGTCCGGCAGCCGCCCCTTGCCATTGAGCGCGTCGGAGACGGTTGTGATGGACACGCCCGCCGCGGCGGCCACGTCCCTGATGCCGGCGCGGCCCTGTCGCCCGCCGACCCGCCGGGTGGTCTCGGCCCGGCTCACGTGATGCTTCCCTGCTGCTGTCATGGCGAGCCGATAGTAGGGCTCGGAGGGGTGGGCGGTTCAGGTGCATATGCACGGGTTGACAGGCACGATTCTGCTTGGTTCGCCACCCCCAATGACCTTGGAATTGAAGGTATTTGGTGATTTGAACCAAGGGTGGGGCTTGTCGGCGGGTACGAGCATGCCAAAACGCGGCGGCCCCGGACCGGTCGCAACTCACCTGCACGAGGGACGCGCGCCACGGCGCGGGCCACCGGCGCGCGCATATATGCGCGCGCTCCCCCTGTGTTCCTGGCGCCCGCCATTCTCGGATCGGCGGAATCCTCATAAGGTGAGCAGTATTGAGTCGACGGAGACGTCGACGGGACGGTCGAGGAGGACCTGCGGTGAGCGAGAAGAGCCCGAAGCTGCGCCCCGAGCTGGACGGCATCCCCACCTACAAGCCCGGCAAGCCCGCCGCCGAGGGCGGAGCGGTCGCTTTCAAGCTGTCCTCGAACGAGAACCCCTACCCGCCGCTGCCGGGGGTCCTGGAGACCGCGGTGGCGGCCGCCGGCCGCTTCAACCGCTACCCGGACATGGCCTGCACCGGCCTGGTGAACGAACTGGCGGAACGGTTCGGCGTGCCGGCCGAGCACATCGCCACGGGCACCGGTTCGGTGGGCGTGGCCCAGTCGCTGATCCAGTCGACCGCCGGCCTGGGCGACGAGGTCATGTACGCCTGGCGGTCGTTCGAGGCCTACCCGATCATCACGCAGATCTCCGGCGCCACGTCGGTGCGGGTCCCGCTGACCGACGGCGACGTCCACGACCTGGACGCGATGGCCGCGGCGATCACCGAGCGGACGCGGCTGATCTTCGTTTGCAATCCCAACAACCCGACCGGCACCGCGGTACGCCGGGCCGAGCTGGAGCGGTTCCTGGACCGCGTGCCCTCCGACGTGCTGGTGGTGCTGGACGAGGCCTACCGGGAGTTCGTCCGGGACACCGACGTGCCGGACGGCATCGAGCTCTACCGCGACCGCCCCAACGTCGCCGTGCTGCGTACGTTCTCCAAGGCCTACGGCCTGGCCGGGCTGCGCGTGGGCTTCGCGGTGGCGCACGAGCCGGTCGCGGCGGCGCTGCGCAAGACGGCCGTGCCCTTCGGTGTCAGCCAGCTGGCCCAGGACGCGGCGGTCGCCTCGCTGCGCGCCGAGGACGAGCTGATGGGGCGCGTCGGGGCGCTCGTGTGCGAGCGCAACCGGGTGCACGAGACGCTGCTGGCCCAGGGCTGGACGGTCCCGGACACGCAGGCCAACTTCGTCTGGATGCGGCTGGGGGAGCGGACCGCCGAGTTCGCGGCGGCCTGCGAGAAGGCCGGTGTGGTGGTCCGGCCCTTCGCGGGCGAGGGCCTTCGGGTCACGATCGGTGAGACCGAGGCGAACGACCTCTTCCTGCACACGGCGGAGGCCTTCTTCAAGGAGCTGTGAGCCCGTAAAGGAGCGGTGGTCGTCAGACCAGTTCCACACGGATGGGGTCACCGTCACGGATGGTGGCCAGGAGGCGGGGGTCGCCGTCGAACGAGCCGAGCACGTTGCAGGGGCTCGCCAGGCGGCTCTCGCCTCCGCGCGAGATGGGCGTGGGCCCGTAGGGCAGGGCGAGGGCGTCGCCCTCGGTCCAGAAGGCGACGGTGCCGGGCTCCACGACCTGCCGGGCGTCGTGTTCCAGATCCACGGAGACGCCCGTGTCGAAGTAGACCTCCTCGCCCCAGGTGTTCGCGGAGGCGGAGATCGGGAGGGCCGCCGCCAGCGCCTTGCTGGTCGGGGTCTCGTCGAGGGTTGCGGTGAGCAGGCCCGCAGGCCATGAGATTCGAATCTGCATGGCCACATTCAACAATCTGTTGAATTTCTTGGCTAGGGGTCCGGGGTGGCGCAACCCCCGAAGGGGACCCCGCCCGTTTCCGGCCACCGACGGTAGGACATAATGCTTGTGAATGTGAACGCGTTCACAAGCGTGTCCTGCTTCCTCCCGCTATGGGAGGAACCCGCCAGGCAGACTGCCCGCTGTGACCACGGCGACGACAAGGAGAAGACGACGTGGACCTAGCTTTGGCGCCTGAGACATTGGCGCGCTGGCAGTTCGGCATCACCACCGTCTACCACTTCCTCTTCGTTCCGCTCACGATCTCGCTCGCCGCGCTGACCGCCGGCCTGCAGACCGCCTGGGTGCGGACCGAGAAGGAGAAATACCTCAGAGCCACGAAGTTCTGGGGCAAGCTTTTCTTGATCAATATCGCGATGGGTGTGGTCACCGGCATCGTGCAGGAGTTCCAGTTCGGCATGAACTGGTCGAACTACTCGCGGTTCGTGGGAGACATCTTCGGGGCGCCGCTGGCCTTCGAAGCGCTGATCGCCTTCTTCTTCGAGTCGACCTTCATCGGCCTGTGGATCTTCGGCTGGGACAAGCTGCCGAAGAAGATCCACCTGGCCTGCATCTGGATGGTCTCCCTCGGTACCGTCCTGTCCGCGTACTTCATCCTCGCCGCGAACTCGTGGATGCAGCACCCGGTGGGTTACCGGATGAACGAGGAGCGGGGCCGGGCCGAGCTCACCGACTTCTGGCGCGTCCTCACCCAGGACACCGCGCTCACCCAGTTCTTCCACACCATCACGGCCGCCTTCCTGGTCGGCGGCGCCTTCATGGTCGGCATCTCCGCCTTCCACCTCGCGCGCAAGAAGCACATCCCCGTGATGCGCAGCTCGCTGCGGGTCGGCCTGGTCGTCATGATCATCGCCGGTATGGGCACCGCCATCAGCGGCGACATGCTCGGCAAGGTGATGTTCAAGCAGCAGCCCATGAAGATGGCCGCCGCCGAGGCCCTCTGGGACGGCGAGGCCCCCGCGCCCTTCTCCGTCTTCGCCTACGGCGACGTCGACAAGGGCCACAACAAGGTGGCCATAGAGATCCCGGGCGTGCTCTCGTTCCTCGCGAACAGCGACTTCGACTCCTTCGTCCCGGGCATCAACGACGTCAACAAGGCCGAACAGGAGAAGTTCGGCCCCGGTGACTACCGGCCGAACATCCCCGTCGCCTACTGGGGCTTCCGCTGGATGATCGGCTTCGGCATGGCCTCCCTCGGCATCGGCGTGCTGGGGCTGTGGCTGACCCGCAAGCGCTTCCTGCTGCCGCCCGGGCTGCGCACCGCAGAGGACGAGGTCCCCCATCTCGTCCTCTTCAAAAAGGCGCTCAGCCCGCGGTTCGCGCAGCTGTACTGGCTCGTCGCGCTCTGGACCATGTGCTTCCCGCTGCTCGCCAACTCCTGGGGCTGGATCTTCACCGAGATGGGCCGCCAGCCGTGGGTGGTCTACGGGGTGCTGCGCACCAGGGACGCGGTCTCGCCCAACGTCTCGCAGGGTGAGGTGCTCACCTCGATGATCGGCTTCACGCTGCTCTACGCGGTGCTCGCCGTGATCGAGGTCAGGCTGATGGTGAAGTACGTCAAGGCCGGCCCGCCCGAGCTGACGGAGGCCGACCTCAACCCGCCCACCAAGGTCGGCGGGGACGACAAGAACGCCGACCGGCCGATGGCCTTCTCGTACTGAGGCAGGAAGGAGCACACCATGCAGCTTCACGACGTCTGGTTCGTACTCATCGCCGTCCTGTGGACCGGCTACTTCTTCCTGGAGGGCTTCGACTTCGGCATCGGCGTACTCACCAAGCTCCTCGCCCGCGACCGCGCCGAGAAGCGGGTCCTGATCAACACGATCGGCCCCGTCTGGGACGGCAACGAGGTCTGGCTGCTCACCGCGGGCGGTGCCACCTTCGCCGCCTTCCCCGAGTGGTACGCCACGCTCTTCTCCGGCTTCTACCTGCCGCTGCTGCTCATCCTGGTCTGCCTGATCATCCGCGGCGTCGCCTTCGAGTACCGGCACAAGCGGTCCGAGGACAGGTGGCAGACCAATTGGGAACACGCCATCTTCTGGACCTCGCTGATCCCCGCGTTCCTGTGGGGGGTGGCCTTCGCCAACATGGTGCGCGGAGTGAAGATCGACCAGCACATGGAGTACGTCGGAAGCCTCTTCGACCTGCTCAACGTGTACTCGCTCCTCGGCGGGCTGGTCACCCTCACGCTGTTCACCTTCCACGGCGCGGTGTTCGCCTCGCTCAAGACCGTCGGTGACATCCGGGACCGCTCGCGCGCACTGGCCACCCGGCTCGGCGTGGTGACGGCCGTGCTGGCCCTGGCCTTCCTGATCTGGACCCAGGTCTCTCGCGGTGACGGCCGCAGCCTGATCGCCATGGCCGTCGCGGTGATCGCGCTGGTCGCAGCGATCGGTTGCAACCTGGCCGGACGTGAGGGCTGGTCGTTCGCCCTGTCCGGGATCACCATCGCGGCGGCCGTCGCGATGCTCTTCCTGACACTGTTCCCGAACGTCATGCCGTCCTCGCTGGACGCGGCATGGAGCCTCACGGTCACCAACGCCTCGTCCACCCCGTACACCCTGAAGATCATGACCTGGTGCGCCGGTGTGGCGGCCCCGCTGGTGATGCTCTACCAGGGCTGGACGTACTGGGTGTTCCGCAAGCGGATCGGTACGCAGCACATCGCCGACGCGCACTGATCCGCGCGCGTCACCCCGCCCGACCCTGCCGAGGGGATGTTTCACGTGAAACCGATCGACCCGCGCCTGCTCCGGTACGCCCGTTCCACCCGCCTCTTCCTGGGGGCGGTGGTGGCCCTCGGGCTAGCCGGGGCGGGGCTGGTCGTCGGCCAGGCGATGCTGATCGCCGAGATCGTGGTCGGCGCCTTCGAGCGGGGACTCGACGCGGGGGCGCTCCGGACGCCACTGCTGCTGCTCGCGGCGGTGGCGCTCGGGCGCGCCCTGATCGCCTGGCTCACCGAACTGGCAGCGCACCGGGCCGGCGCGGCCGTCAAGTCGGAGCTGCGGGGCCGGCTGCTGGAGCGGGCCGCTGACCTCGGGCCCGGCTGGCTCGGCGGGCAGCGCACCGGTTCGCTAATCTCCCTGGCCACCCGGGGAGTGGACGCGCTCGACGACTACTTCTCCCGCTACCTCCCCCAGCTGGGGCTCGCGGTGGTGGTGCCGGCGGCGGTCCTCGCACGGATCGTCACCGAGGACTGGGTGTCGGCGGCCATCATCGTCGTCACCCTGCCGCTGATCCCGCTGTTCATGATCCTCATCGGCATGGCCACCCAGAGCCGGATGGACCGCCAGTGGCGGCTGCTGTCCCGGCTGTCGGGGCACTTCCTCGACGTGGTGGCGGGGCTGCCGACGCTGAAGGTCTTCGGCCGGGCCAAGGCGCAGGCCGCATCGATCCGCAGGATCACCGACGACTACCGCCAGGCCACGATGCGCACGCTGCGCATCGCCTTCCTCTCCTCCTTCGCCCTCGAACTGCTCGCCACCCTGTCGGTGGCCCTCGTCGCGGTGACCATCGGGATGCGGCTCGTGCACGGCGAACTCGACCTCTACACGGGCCTCGTCATCCTGATCCTCGCGCCGGAGGCCTATCTGCCCCTGCGCCAGGTCGGCGCCCAGTACCACGCGGCCGCCGAAGGACTGGCCGCGGCCGAGGAGATCTTCAGCGTGCTCGAGACACCGGCCCCCGAGGCGGGCGCCGGGGCCCCCGTTCCCGCCGGCGGACCGGTCATCGAGCTCGACGCGGTCGAGGTCCGCCACGAGGGGCGCGCCACCTCCTCCCCCGGGCCCGTGTCCCTGGCCGTCGGGCCGGGCGAGTGCGTGGCGCTCACCGGCCCGAGCGGGGCGGGCAAGTCCACCCTTCTGAACGTGCTGCTCGGGTTCGTCACGCCGACGTCCGGGCGGGTGCGCGTCGGCGGCACCGACCTGGCCGACCTCTCCCTCGAGCAGTGGCGGGAGCAGAACGCCTGGGTGCCGCAGCGGCCGCACCTGTTCGCCGGGACCATCGCCGAGAACGTCCGCCTCGCCCGGCCCGGCGCCGGCGACGAGGCGGTGGAAGCGGCCCTGCGCGACGCCGGGGCCTGGGAGTTCGTCTCGGCCCTGCCGCGCGGGACGCAGACCCCGCTCGGCGAGGGCGGCGCCGGCCTGTCCGCCGGACAGCGCCAGCGGCTGGCCCTGGCCCGGGCCTTCCTCGCGGACCGGCCGGTGCTGCTGCTGGACGAGCCGACGGCGGCACTGGACGGGGAGACCGAGGGCGCCGTCGTGGAAGCCGTACGGCGTCTCGCGGCCGGGCGGACCGTGCTCCTCGTGGTGCACCGGCCGGCACTGCTGGCCGTCGCCGACCGGGTGGTGGCGGTCGGCGAGGGCATCACGGACGGTTCCGGGGAGGGTGCGCTGGCGGTGCCGGCCCCCGGAACCGCCCCGCGCACCTCGGCGGGAATGTCCGACCCCGGTGAGTGGATCCTCGGGGCCGCCCGGGAGCGGACCGACGGCGGGGGCGCGGACTCGGGCGGCGGCGACCCGCTGCGCCGGGTGCGGGCCGTGGCCGCGGCCTGGCAGGGCCGGTTCCGGCTGGGTCTGCTGCTCGGAGCGCTGGCCGTCGGCTGCAGCGTCGGCCTGATGGCCGTGTCCGGGTGGCTGATCTCCCGGGCGTCCGAGCAGCCGCCCGTGCTGTACCTGATGGTGGCCGTCACGGCGACCCGCGCCTTCGGGCTCGGCCGGGCCGTCTTCCGCTACGCCGAGCGCCTGGTGTCGCACGACGCCGTCCTGCGGATGCTCTCCGACCTCAGGGTCGTGGTGTACCGGCGGCTGGAGCGGGTCGCGCCCGCCGGGCTGCGCGAGCAGCGGCGCGGGGACCTGCTCTCCCGGCTGGTGGCCGACGCCGACGCCCTCCAGGACTACTGGCTGCGTTGGCTGCTGCCGGTCGGCACCGCGTTGCTGGTCGGTACCGGCTCGGTGGCTTTCACGGCCTGGCTGCTGCCGGAGGCGGGCCTGGTGCTCGCGGCGGGTCTGCTCGTGGCCGGGGTCGGGGTTCCGCTGGTCAGCGGGGCCTGTGCACGCGGTGCGGAGCGACGGCTCGCGCCCGCCCGGGGCGAGCTCGCCACCCGGGTGGCCGATCTGCTGACGGGTACCGCCGAACTCACCGTCGCCGGGGCCCTCGCCGGCCGGAAGGACCGTGCGCGGGAGGCCGACGGGGTGCTCACCCGGATCGCCTCGCGCGGGGCTGCGGCCGCCGGACTGGGCGGCGGGCTGTCCGCCCTGGTGTGCGGGCTCACCGTGGTGTGCGCCGCGTTCGCCGGTGCGGGGGCCGTGGCGGACGGACGGCTGTCCGGCGTGGCCATGGCGGTGGTGGTACTGACCCCGCTCGCCGCGTTCGAGGCGGTCTCCGGGCTGCCGCTGGCGGTCCAGTACCGCCAGCGGGTGCGGCGCAGCGCCGAGCGGGTGTACGAGGTCATCGACGCGCCCGAGCCCGTCGCCGAACCGGCCGATCCGCAGGAGCCGCCCTCGTCTCCGTTCCCGCTGCGGCTGACGGGACTCGCCGCCCGGCACGGCGGTCAGGAGCGGGACGCCCTGCACGGCTTGGACCTGACCCTGGAGGCCGGTCGGCGCATCGCCGTCATCGGGCCCTCGGGCTCGGGCAAGACCACGCTGGCCCAGGTCCTGCTGCGGTTCCTGGACCCGCGCGACGGCGCCTACACCCTGGGCGGGACGGACGCGCGCACCCTCGACGGCGACGGCGTACGCCGCTTGGTGGGCCTGTGCGCCCAGGACGCCCACATCTTCGACAGTTCGGTACGCGAGAACCTGCGTCTCGCGCGTACCGGCGCGAGCGAGGCGCAGCTGCGGGAAGCGCTCGCCGCGGCCCGGCTGCTGGAGTGGGCCGACGGCCTCCCCGACGGGATCGACACGCTGGTCGGCGAGCACGGGCAGCGGCTCTCGGGCGGCCAGCGCCAGCGCCTCGCCCTGGCTCGGGCCCTGCTCGCGGACTTCCCCGTCCTCGTCCTGGACGAGCCGGCCGAGCACCTGGACCTGGCGACCGCGGACGCCCTGACGGCGGACCTGCTGGCGGCGACCGAGGGCCGGGCCACCGTGCTGATCACCCACCGGCTCGCCGGGCTGGAGGCGGTCGACGAGGTCCTCGTGCTGGACCGGGGAGCGGTCGTGCAGCGGGGGCCGTACGCGGAGCTGGCGGCTGTCGAGGGCCCGCTGCGCGACCTGCTGGAGCGCGAGCGGCGGGCAGGTGCGATTCCGGCCGACTGTACGAGCTGACTTTCCCTCCTAAACGGGACTAACTAGGCTCAAGACCATGTCAGTGGAGGAGTCCCAGGAATCGCCGGAGCCCGCCGGGGAAGTGCAGGACCCGATGGAGGCCGCCACCCGGGCCACCCGCAGCTTGCAGGGGTTGTCCACCGAGCTGACCGCCCGGGTGCCGCAACTGCTGGAGGCCATGCGTTCCGTCGGGACCGGGCTCGAACTGCACTCCACGCTCGACCGGATCTGCGAGACGGCCGCCGAGCTCGCCGACGCCCGCTACGCGGCGATCGGCGTGGTCGACACGGACGGTCCCGGGCTCTCGGACTTCGTGACCTTCGGGCTCGGCCCCGCACAGGCGAGGCGGATCGGCCACCGGCCCGACGGCAAGCGGGGCCTGCTGGGTGCGCTGATCTCCCACCCCGACACCGTGCGGCTCGCCGACCTGACGAAGGATCCCCGCTCGGAGGGCTTCCCCCCGCACCATCCGCCCATGAAGACCTTCCTCGGCGTGCCCATCAGGGTGCAGGGGGAGATCTTCGGCAACCTCTACCTCGCCGAGAAGAACGGCGGCGGCGAGTTCAACGACTACGACGTCCACATGGTCCGCGTCCTGGCCACGGAGGCGGGCATCGCCATCGGCAACGCCCGGCTGTACGAGGCCGCCACCCAGCGGGAGCGCTGGATCGACGGCTCGGTGGCCGTCACGACCGCCCTGCTGTCGGGCGGGGACGCGGACGACGCCCTCGCGGTGGTCGCCGAACAGGCCCGCCACCTCGCCGACTCGGCGGCGGGGATCGTGATGCTGCCGGCGGAGGAGGGCGGGATGGAGATCGTCGCCGTCTCCGCCGACAACCCGGCCACCTCCCTCGGTGTGGTGATCCCCGCCGAGAGTCCGGTGGTCGTCAAACTCCTCCAGGGCGAACCGGTCTTCGTGGAGGACGCCTCCGCGGATCCCCGCATGATCAGCCGGCTCACGAGCCAGTACGGGCCCTGCATGATGCTGCCGCTCCACAGCGGCGGACGGGTGCTGGGGGCGCTCGTCACCCCGCGGGCCCGGGGCAAGAGGCCCTTCACCGAGGCGGAGCGGACCCTGGCCACGCAGTTCGCCTCGCAGGCCGCCCTCGCGCTGATGATGGCCGAGGCGCAGCGCGACCGGGAGCGGCTGGCCGTGTTCGAGGACCGCGACAGGATCGCCCGCGACCTGCACGACCTGGTCATCCAGCGGCTGTTCGCCACCGGGATGATGCTGGAGGGAGCGCAGCGCCGTTCGATCGTTCCGGAGGTCCGTGACGGTGTGGGCAAGGCCGTGGACGAGCTGGACGTGACGATCCAGGAGATCCGCACCGCGATCTTCGCGCTCCAGCAGGGCCCCGCGGAGGCCCCGTCGGGGCTGCGCACCCGTGTCCTGCGGGAGATCAACATGGCCGCCGTGCCGCTCGGTTTCAAGCCCGCGCACCGGTTCATCGGCCCGATCGACGCGGCCGTGGGCGAGCTGGTCGGCAAGAACCTGATCGCGGCCCTGCGCGAGGCCCTGTCGAACGCCTTCCGGCATGCGGACGCGTCCCGGATCGAGGTGGTGGTCGACTCGACCATCAGCCTGGCCGACGGGCGGCCCGGGGTACGGCTGGAGGTCGCCGACGACGGGGTGGGGATCCCGGAGGGCGGACGGCGCAGCGGTCTGCGCAACCTGCGTCGCAGGGCCGAGTCCCTGGGCGGCTCCAGCTGGTACGGCCCCGGTATCGGGGAGGACTCCGGCGGGACCGCCCTGGTGTGGGAGGCCCCGCTCTGAGCCGTCTCCCTGAGGGGCCGGGCGGGTCAGGCGTGCGCGGTGCGTTCGGCGAGGATGCGCTCGATCACGACAGCCACCCCGTCCTCGTTGTTGGCCACGGTGCGGCCGGAGGCGGCCGCGATCACGTCCGGGTGGGCGTTGCCCATCGCGTAGGAGGTTCCTGCCCAGCGCAGCATCTCGACGTCGTTGGGCATGTCGCCGAAGGCGACGACCTCGGCCGGCGAGATACCGCGCTCGGCGCAGCACAGCTCCAGGGTGCTGGCCTTGGACACGCCGAGCTCGCTGATCTCGAGCAGGGCCGTCGGGCTGGAGCGGGTGACGGTTGCGTAGGCCCCGGCGGCCGACCGGGCCAGGGCGAGGAACTCGTCCGGGGCCAGTTCGGCGTGGTGGGCGAGCAGCTTCAGCACCGGAGCGGCGCTGTCGTCCGTCTCCTCGCGCAGCAGCTTCTCGGCGGTGGCGACCGTGGCCCCCGGGTCCTGGAAGAAGGGCGGGTAGGCCGGCTCGTAGTTGATGCCGGTGGTGGTCTCGACCGCGAAGGAGGTTCCGGGGACGGCGGCGCGCAGGGTCTCGACCACCGTGAGCGCTGTGGTCCTGGGAAGGGCCCGTACCTGGACGAACTCCCGGCCGGCGTGCAGGTCGACCACGGCGGCGCCGTTCGCGCAGATCGCCAGGCCGTGCCCGTGCACGTGGTCGCTGACCACGTCCATCCAGCGGGCCGGGCGTCCGGTGACGAAGAAGACCTCGATCCCGGCCTCCTCGGCGGCGGCGAGTGCGGCCACCGTGCGCAGCGAGACGGATTTGTCGTCGCGCAGCAGGGTGCCGTCGAGGTCGGTGGCGATGAGCCGGGGTGCGGGGAAGGGCCCGTCCGGGCGCTGGGGAGCCGAGGTCACGGCTCCATCTTCGCCCATGGGTTCCCCCTCGTTCACCATGATCGACCAGAGATGTTTCACGTGAAACGTGGCTCACAGCGTGGGGACGGCTCGCACCGTAGGCTCAGTGACATGAGTCTTCGCTTGAGCACCGTGATCCTGCCGGTCCGTCCGTGGCACGAGGGCGGCCGCGACCAGTGGGAGCGGGCCGAGCGGCTCGGGTTCCACACGGCCTACACCTATGACCATCTGACCTGGCGCACCTTCCGCGACGGCCCCTGGTTCGGTGCGGTTCCCACCCTGACCGCGGCGGCGGCCGTCACGACCCGGCTCCGCCTGGGCACGCTGGTCACCTCGCCGAACTTCCGGCACCCGGTGACCCTGGCCAAGGACCTGATGTCCCTGGACGACATCTCCGGCGGGCGGATCACGCTCGGTATCGGTGCGGGCGGCAACGGCTTCGACGCGACCGCGCTGGGACAGGAGGAGTGGAGTCCCCGCGAGCGCGCGGACCGCTTCGCCGAGTTCGTGCCGCTGCTCGACCGGCTGCTGACCGAGAGCGCGGTGACCCACCACGGGACCTTCTACTCCGCCGAGGAAGCCCGCAACATCCCCGGGTGCGTTCAGGGACCGCGCCTGCCGTTCGCCGTCGCCGCGACCGGCCCTCGGGGTGTGAAGCTCGCCGCGAAGCACGGTCAGGCCTGGGTGACCGCGGGTGACCCTAAGGTCTTCGAGGGCACGCCCGAGCAGTCCCTGGAGGCCCTGCGCGGACAGATCGGCAAGCTGGAGAAGGCCCTGGCCGAGGCCGGGCGGGCGCCCGAAACCATCGAGCGGGTGCTGCTGACCGGGTTCACCCCGGAGCGCGGCAGCATGCTGGAGTCCGTGGACGCGTTCGTCGACTTCGCCGGCCGGCACCGCGAGCTGGGCTTCACGGAGCTGGTCATCCACGCCCCGATCCCGGACTCCGACTTCGCGGCCGACGAGGCCGTCTTCGAACGGATCGCCACCGAGGCGCTCGGGCAGCTGGGCGCCTGACGCCCGGTTGCTCACCCCCCCCCGCCGGAGTTTCCGCGCCGCTACTGGAAGCGCAGGAACTCCGGCGGCACGGCGTCGGCCAGCCACACCCCGTTGGCGCTGACCCGGAAGACGTGCCCGGCCGCGCGCATCGCCCCGGCGTCCACCGGGAGCACGATGGGTCGCCCCCTGCGCGCGCCCACGCGGGTGGCCGTCTCGCGGTCGGGCGAGAGGTGCACGTGGTGGCGGCCCATCGGGCGCAGGCCTTTGGCGCGGATCGAGTCCAGGGCCGCGGCCACGGTGCCGTGATAGAGGTAGGCGGGCGGTTCCGCCTCCGGCAGGTCCAGGTCCACCTCCACGGTGTGGCCCTGGTTGGCCCTGATGCGGCTGCCGTCGACGGTGAACCGCTGTTTGTCGTTCGTGGCGACGACGTGATCCAGCTCGGCCCGGCTGAACGGGAAGCGGTGGGCCGCCGCGGCGCGGAGGAGGTCGTCGATCTCCACCCAGCCCTGCGGGTCGAGCGTCAGTCCGATGCGTTCCGGCTGGTGCCGCAGGTGTTTCGAGACGTATTTGGACACCTTCACGGTGCGCCGGTCATCCATGTCCCCAGCTTGATGGCTCGGGCGGGCCCTCCGCAGTGATTTTCCGCCCCCGCGGCGTCGTCGTACGCCGACCACCCCTCTATTAAGTTTCCAAGATACGGAATATATTTTCCGCTAGAAGCTCATTCGGAGGGAGAAACTATGACAAATAAGGCTTCACTGCTGCGGCGTGCGGCTGCCGAGCTCATCGGCACCGCGGGCCTGCTCGTGGTCGTGATCGGGTCGGGTATCCAGGCCGCGTCCCTCAGTCGCGACACCGGTGTCGCCCTCGTCGCCAACTCGCTGGCCACGGCCATCGGCCTCGGTCTGCTCATCACCCTCTTCGGGCCCCTGTCCGGCGCCCACCTCAACCCCGTCGTCACCCTCACCGCCTGGTGGGCCCGTCGGGCCGGAGGCGAGGGGCTCGCGGCCCGGGAGGCCTTCGCCTATGCCGGTGCGCAGACGGTCGGGGCGGTCGTCGGCGCCGTCGTGGCCGAGATGATGTTCGGCCGCACTCCGGGGACCTTCTCCACCCAGGTCCGCGGCGGCGGTCACCTGTTGATCGGTGAGATCGTCGCGACCGCCGGACTGGTCCTGGTCATCCAGGGGCTCGACCGCATCGGCCGTCCGAGGCTCATCCCCGCCGCGGTCGCCTCGTACATCGCCGCCGCCATCTGGTTCACCTCGTCGAGTTCCTTCGCCAACCCGGCCGGAACGGTCGGTCGCGCTTTCAGCGACTCCTTCACCGGCATCGCCCCCCAGTCGCTGCCCGGGTTCGTCGCCGCGCAGCTGGCCGGAGGCGTCCTCGGGCTCGCCCTGGCCACGTTCCTCTACGGACGCGACCGCGACCGCACGGCGTCCGGGCAGACGGACGCACCCGCTTCCATGGCCGATATGCCCCGCCCCAGCCCGGGGTTCGAAGCGAGCGTCTGACGCGGTACTCCTGTTGCCCACAGGGAAAAGGCAGTTGTCCACAGCCGTTTCGGCGGGTTTCGGCGTCATCTGAGCGATTCGCCCAGGGGATCGCCTGTGGACTACCGATCGAGCATTACCGGCCGCCCCGGCTGGCCAAGTCGTTCATCGTCCGGGCCTGGAGCTCCCGTTCCGTCGCGGCCCGGACGAATTCCGCCACGTGCTCGGGACCCACCAGCTCCTGCACCGCCCGTACCGTCCCGGCGGGCAGGGCCACCGGAGCCGGCCCCGTCGGCTGGACCGCGCCCGGCGCGCCGAGATGGCGCTGGAGGTGCCGGGTCGCGAACAGCCTCATGGCGCGCGCCAGTTCGGCGTCGACCGTCTGCTGGGCCAGGGGCCGCAGCCGGCGCACCATCGTCGCCGCTTCCGCCGCGTCCGCGTCCGTCGGCGGCACCTGGCCGAGGTAGCGGGCGAAGACGTGCTCGGTGGTGAACTCCAGGAAGCGCGAGGCGATGTGCTCGACCTGTCCGCGCAGCTCCCGCAGATGGCCGGTGATCGCCGCGAGGGGCACCCCGGCCGCGTACAGCTCGGCCGCGACCGCCAGTTCCTGCGGTGAGGGCACGAGGAACTCGTCCGGACGGCCCGGGATGCGCTCCAGCACCCCGAGCTCACACGCCTCGTCCACCGCCCCGTCGTCCGGCAGGCCGCCGAACCGGGCGTTGAGGTCCTCCCGGCTGATCCGGTCGGCCTCCTCGTCCGTCCACGGCCCCTGCACCTCCGCGACCAGGCCGAGTACGCCGCCCAGCCCGCGCCCCGCGTCCCAGGCCTCCAGCAGCTCCTTGATGGAGGCCAGGGTGTACCCGCGGTCCAGCAGGTCCGCGATCTGGCGCAGCCGCGCCAGGTGCGTGTCCCGGTAGACGTTGGAACGGCCCCGCCGCTCCGGTTTCGGCAGCAGACCGCGGTCCTGGTACGCGCGGATGGTGCGTACGGTCGCCCCGCTGTGGTGGGCCAGATCCTCGATCCGGTACTCGGCTGGCGCCTGATCGGACAATCCCGGCTCCCTACGACATGGCGGCTCGGCCGACCGCGCCCGCCGCGGTCCGGGCGGCAGGAGGCGCCGCCAGGTACTCGACCGCCGTGAGCAGCGAGCCCTCCTGCGAGGGATGGTACGACCGCGGGATGGAGCGGGGTATGTCCGTGCCGGGCTCTCTGCGCGGCGGGACCGGCTGCCGCTCCCGTGGCCGTGCGCCGGCCCGGCCCGCGGCCGCCCGGTTCACAGCCGGGGCTCCAGCCGGGCGATCCTGCGCAGCGTGTTCGGCATGAACCGGGACATCCACAGGGCGCCCTTGGACTCGGGGGTCACGGGTACCACCGCCTGGTTCTTCACCACCGCGAGCAGGACCGCGTCGGCGACCTTCTCCGGCGGGAAGTTGCGCAGCCCGTACAGCCGCGAGGAGCGCTCCTGGCGGCGCTTCTCCTCGGCCGCGTCCACGCCGGCGAACCGGGAGGTGGCGGTGATGTTGGTGTTCACGATGCCCGGGCAGACGGCCGAGACCCCGATCGACCGGGAGGCGAGCTCGGCGCGCAGGCACTCGCTCAGCATCAGCACCGCCGCCTTCGAGGTGCTGTACGCGGGGAGGGTCCGGGACGGGAGGTAGGCGGCGGCGGAAGCGGTGTTGACGATGTGTCCGCCCTGGCCGCGCTCGGCCATCTGCCTCCCGAAGACCCGGCAGCCGTGGATGACCCCCCACAGGTTCACGTCGAGGACCTTCTTCCAGTCCTCCGGGGAGGTGTCCAGGAAGGAACCCGACAGTCCGATGCCGGCGTTGTTGACCAGCACGTCGACGATGCCGTACTCGGCGGCCACCTTCGCCGCGAGCTTCTCCATCGCCTGCTCGTCACTGACGTCGACGCACTCGCCCCAGGCGTCGGCGGCGCCGACGAGCCGGGCCATCTCGGCGGTGCGGGCCGCTCCTTCGCCGTCCCGGTCCACGGCCACGACCCGGGCCCCGGCCTCGGCGAACGCGAAAGCGGTGGCCCGGCCGATACCGCTGGCCGCGCCCGTGACCAGCACCAGCCGGCCCGAGAACCGGTCGGCGTACTTCCCCGGAGCCTTCTGCTCCGGGGCCTTCGCCGTGGGCTCCTCCCGGGCGGTGACGAACTCGCCGATCCAGGCCGCGACCTGGTCGGGGCGGGTCCTGGGGATCCAGTGCTTCGCGGGCAGGGTGCGCCGCACGAGGTCCGGGACCCACCGCTCCAGGTCGTCGTAGAGCCGCTCGGAGAGGAAGGCGTCCCCGGTCGGGGTGATCAGCTGCACCGGTACGTGCGCGTAGGCGTCGGCGCGCGGCCGGCGCAGCCTCGGCCGGACGTTGTCGCGGTAGAGCCAGGCGCCGTGCGCCGCGTCCGAGGGGAGCGAGGCCGTCGGGTAGCCGCCGCCGGCCGGGACCCCCTCATGGCGCGCGAGGATCCTCGGCCAGCGCTTGCCCAGCGGGCCGCGCCAGGCGAGCTCCGGCAGCACGGGCGTGTGCAGCATGCCCACGTACCAGGACTTAGCTCCCTGGTTCAGCAGCTGCGCGGCCCGGCGCGGGGTGGGCCGCGTCATCCGCCGCTTGATCCAGTGCCCGAAGTGGTCGAGGGAGGGACCCGACATGGAGGTGAAGGAGGCGATCCGGCCCTCGGTCCGGGCCACCGTCGCGAACTCCCAGCCCTGGACGGAACCCCAGTCGTGGCCCACGAGGTGCACGGGGCGGTCCGGGCTGACGGCGTCCGCCACCGCCAGGAAGTCGTCGGTGAGCTTCTCCAGGGTGAAGCCCCCGCGCAGCGGTACCGGTGCCGAGGACCGGCCGTGCCCGCGCACGTCGTACAGCACCACGTGGAACCGGGCCGCGAGCCGCTCGGCGACCTCCGACCAGACCTCCTTGCTGTCCGGGTAGCCGTGCACCAGCAGCACGGTGGGCCGTTCCGGGTCGCCGAGCTCGACGACGCACAGTTCGATCCCGCCCGTGCTCACCCGGCGCTCGCGCGCTCCCGCCAGTGCCGTACCGCTCATCCCGCTCATGCCGCCTTCTCCTCGGTCCAGCGCCGCACGTGCGGCAGGTCGTCGTCCAGCCAGAACGCGCTCTCCCTGGGATCCCGGGAGTCGGTGACCACCAGGATCTCCTCGAACTTCGCACCCGTGCCGCGGAAGCCCAGATGCGGCTCCACCGCCCACAGGCCGGGCTGCGGCGGGTGGTCGGAGAAGTGGTACGGGCTCCACAGCGGGGACCAGCCCTCGCGGTGGCCGTGCAGGGCGTCGGAGGCCAGCCCCTTGAGGGACTGCGTGCCGAACCCGAACGCGGTCGGGGACCAGCGGCGCTCCTTGACCCGGTCTATCTTGTGCGCGATGACCCCGAAGGGATAGGCCCGGTGCCGGTTGGCGTACCCCTGGCGGGTCATCAGCCGCTCGACGTTCTCGTAGATCTCGCGCAGCGGGCGGCGCTCGCGCACCTGCTCAAGGATCAGCGCGCGGTGCGGCCGCAGGTCGGACATCAGCCGGTCCTGCACCGGATTGAGCCCCAGGCTGCCCGAGTAGCCGACGTCCGCGGCGTAACCGCGGTAGACCGGAGCCATGTCCAGGATGAACGGCATCCCGGGCTCCAGCCTGCGGTTGGTCGGGAAGAACTGGAGCGGGATCTTGAAGTTCGCGAAGGCGGTGCGGTCCCCGAACCAGGCGAAGGGCAGGTGGAACCAGTCCCGCACTCCGCGCTCGCGCAGCCACTCCCGCTGCATCCGGGCCGCCTCGCGCTCGGTCACCCCGGGGCGGAGCTGGGCCGCCACCGTCTCGGCGCACTCGTAGGCGAGGCGCTGGACCTCCTTGAAACCGCGCAGCTCGGCGGTGAGCCGCGCGGAGCCCTGCGCGGCGCGTTCCCTGGTGCCCGTGTCCCCAGCCATGCCAGCCGTCCGTCCTGTCAGCCGTACCCGCCGAAAGTTGACACTGATGAATGTGACAATGACCGGAGATCACGTCAAGGGTCGTGCAAGGACCTGTGGACAACCCGTCGCCCCGCCCGGCCGGTGTCAGCCTTCCGTCAGGGTCCGTAGTCCTCAAGGCGGAGACGGGATCCCGCTCCAGGTCTGACGCTCCGCCCGGGCCTCGGCACTAACGTCGAACCCGTGACTGTCATCGCGACCGAAAGCCTGAGCAAGCGGTACCCCCGAGTGACCGCCATCGACCGGCTCTCCCTGGACATCGGACCCGGAGTGACCGGGCTCGTGGGCGCCAACGGGGCCGGCAAGTCCACGCTGATCAAGATCCTGCTCGGGCTGTCGCCCGCCACCGAGGGCCGCGCCGCCGTCCTCGGACTGGACGTCGCCACACACGGCAGCACGATCCGCGAGCGCGTCGGCTACATGCCCGAGCACGACGCCCTGCCGCCCGACGTCTCGGCCACCGAGTTCGTCGTCCACATGGCACGCATGTCGGGCCTGCCGCCGACCGCCGCCCGCGAGCGGACCGCCGACACCCTGCGCCACGTCGGCCTGTACGAGGAGCGCTACCGCCCCATCGGCGGCTACTCGACCGGCATGAAGCAGCGCGTCAAGCTGGCCCAAGCGCTCGTACACGACCCGCAGCTGGTCCTCCTCGACGAGCCGACCAACGGCCTCGACCCGGTGGGCCGCGACGAGATGCTCGGCCTGATCCGCCGCGTCCACACCGACTTCGGCATCTCCGTCCTGGTCACCTCCCACCTCCTCGGCGAGCTGGAGCGGACCTGCGACCACGTCGTGGTCATCGACGGCGGCAAGCTGCTGCGCTCCAGCTCCACCAGCGACTTCACCCAGACCACGACCACCCTGGCGGTCGAGGTCACCGACTCCGACGCGCACCCGGACGGAACGGCCGCGCTGCGCAAGGCGCTCACCGCCGCGGGCCTGACCCTCCACGCCGGCGAGGAGCAGGGCCTGCCCGGAGCCGGCCACGTCCTCCTCGTCGAGGCGACGGGCGAGGACACCTACGACACCATCCGCGACACCGTCGCCGATCTCGGCGTCGGCCTGGTCCGCATGGAACAGCGCCGCCACCACATCGCGGAGGTCTTCCGCGAGAGCGACCGCTCCGCGCAGCGCATCCAGATCCAGCAGGGGGGAACCGGTACCGATGGCGCCTGAGACCTCGACCCAGATCCACAACATCGGCTACCGGTCCTACGACGGCCCCCGGCTCGGCCGCGCCTACGCCCGTACCTCGCTGTTCTCGCAGTCGCTGCGCGGCGCGTACGGGCTCGGCCGCTCGGCCAAGTCCAAGGTCCTGCCGATGATCCTCTTCGCGGTGATGTGCGTCCCCGCACTGATCATCGTCGCGGTGGCCATCGCCGTGCCCGGCTCCACCGACCTGCCGATCAAGTACACGACGTACGCCCTGACCACCCAGGTGGTCATCGGCCTCTACCTCGCGTCCCAGGCTCCCCAGTCGGTCTCGCGGGACCTGCGCTTCAAGACGGTGCCGCTGTACTTCTCGCGGCCCATCGAGCGGGTCGACTACGTCCTGGCCAAGTACGCCGCCATGGCTTCGGCCCTCTTCATCCTCACCGCCACCCCGCTGCTGATCATGTGGATCGGCTCGCTGCTGGCGAAGTTCGACTTCGGTCACCAGACCAAGGGATTCGGGCAGGCACTGGTGTCGGTACTCCTCCTGTCGCTGCTCTTCGCGGGCCTCGGGCTGGTCATGGCCGCCCTCACCCCGCGCCGCGGGTTCGGCGTGGCCGCGGTCATCGCCATGCTGCTCATCCCCTACGGCGCCGTCTCCACCGTGCAGGCGGTCGCCTACGGGACCGGCAACACCGGCCCCATCGAGTGGCTGGGCCTCTTCTCCCCGATCACCCTGATCGACGGCGTGCAGACCGCGTTCCTCGGTGCGACCTCCGCCTTCCCCGGCGGTGAGGGCCCCTCGGCCGGAACCGGATTCGTCTACCTGCTCGTCATCCTCGGCCTCATCGCCGGCTCCTACGCCGCCCTGATGGCCCGCTACCGGAAGGCCGGGCTGTGACGACCATCGACATCGACCACACCTCCCGCTGGTTCGGGAACGTCGTCGCCGTCAACGACGTGACCATGCGCATCGGACCCGGCGTCACCGGCCTCCTCGGCCCCAACGGCGCCGGCAAGTCCACCCTGATCAACATGATGGGCGGCTTCCTCGCCCCCTCCACCGGCACCGTCACCCTCGACGGCGCCCCGATCTGGCGCAACGAGTCGGTCTACCGGCAGATCGGCGTGGTACCCGAGCGCGAGGCGATGTACGACTTCCTCACCGGCAGGGAGTTCGTCGTCGCCAACGCCGAGCTGCACGGGCTGGACGAGGCGGCGGCCCAGCGCGCGCTGGCCACCGTCGAGATGGAGTACGCCCAGGACCGGAAGATCGCCACCTACTCCAAGGGCATGCGCCAGCGCGTGAAGATGGCCTCCGCGCTCGTCCACGAGCCGTCGGTGCTGCTGCTCGACGAGCCCTTCAACGGCATGGACCCGCGCCAGCGCATGCAGCTGATGGACCTGCTGCGGCGGATGGGCGACGAGGGCCGCACCGTGCTGTTCTCCTCCCACATCCTGGAGGAGGTCGAACAGCTGGCCTCCCACATCGAGGTGGTCGTCGCCGGCCGGCACGCCGCCTCCGGTGACTTCCGCAAGATCCGCCGTCTGATGACGGACCGCCCGCACCGCTACCTCGTGCGCTCCTCCGACGACCGGGCCCTCGCCGCGGCCCTGATCGCCGATCCGTCGACCGCCGGCATCGAGGTCGACCTCAAGGAAGGCGCCCTGCGGATCCAGGCCGTCGACTTCGGCCGCTTCACCGAGCTGCTGCCCCGGGTCGCCCGCGCGCACGGCATCCGGCTGCTGACCGTCTCGCCCTCGGACGAGTCCCTCGAATCCGTCTTCTCCTACCTCGTCGCGGCCTGAAAGGAGCTGGCAACCATGTACAACCCGACCGTCGCCCGGCTCACCTACCGGGCCCTCCTCGGCCGCCGACGCGCGGCGATCCTCTTCGCGCTGCCCGCCCTGCTGCTCCTCATCTCCGTCGCCGTCCGCTTCTTCACCGGGGTGGACGACAAGGTCGCCTCGGAGCTGCTCGGCGGCTTCGCGCTCGCCACGATGGTCCCGCTGATCGGCGTCATCGCCGGTACCGGCGCCATCGGGCCGGAGATCGACGACGGCTCGATCGTCTACCTGCTCTCCAAGCCGGTGAAACGCCCGACGATCATCATGACCAAGCTGATCGTCGCGATCGCCGTCACGATGGCCTTCTCCGCCATCCCCACCCTGATCGCGGGCTTCATCCTCAACGGCAACGGCCAGCAGATCGCCGTCGCCTACACCGTGGCGGCGCTCGTCGCCTCGATCGCCTACAGTGCCCTCTTCCTGCTGCTGGGCACCGTCAGCCGGCACGCCGTCGTCTTCGGCCTGGTCTACGCCCTGATCTGGGAGTCCCTCTTCGGCAGCCTGGTCTCCGGCGCCAAGACCCTGAGCGTCCAGCAGTGGGCCCTGGCCCTGGCCGAGAAGGTCGCCGGGCAGGGGTACGTGGACGCCAGCGTGGGCCTGCCCACCGCCGTGGTCCTGCTCCTGGTGGTCACCGTCGGCGCCACCGTGTACGCGGGCCAGAAGCTGCGCCGTCTCACCCTGGCCGGCGAGGAGTAGTCCGCCGCACCGGCCGGAACCCGTGCCCCGCCCGGCCCACAGGCCGGGCGGGGCACGGCCGTACCGGGCATCATCGGGGCATGATCGAGCACCCCGGACCCGAGCCGTCCAGGCCTCTGCGGGCCTGGATACGCTCCTCGCCCGGCACACACATATGGCTGCTGATCGTGGCCGTGACCAGTGTCGTCGTGGCGATCGCCCCGGACCGGCTCGACCACGTGCTGCTCCACCGCAACAGCAGCAACATCCACCAGCTGGTCAAATACCCTCTGCGGGCCCTGCTGAGCAGCGCCTTCTGGATCGAGAACCCGGCCTCGCTGGCCCTCTACACCCTGCTCTTCGAGCTTTTCCACGCCACCGTCGAACGCTGGCTGGGCACCCTGCGCTGGCTGGTGATCGTCGCCACCGCCCATATCGTCGCCACCCTCGCCAGCCAGAAGGTCCTCCTCATGGCCATCGAGGACAACCGCGCGCCGCACAGCATGACGCACGTCGTGGACATCGGCGTCAGCTACGGGCTCGCGGCCTCCATCGGGGTCCTGACCTACCGTCTCCCGAACCCCTGGAGATGGTTCTACCTGGCCGGAGCGGTGGCCTTCTTCGGGATTCCCCTGCTCACCGGCGGCACCTTCACCGACCTCGGCCACGCCATCTCACTGGCCGTCGGGCTGCTGGCCTGGCCGCTGACCCTCCATCCGGATCCGCACGGGAGCCATGTTTCACGTGAAACATGAGCCCCTGAGCGCGGGCTGGGCGGCGCGGGGAAATTCGCTGGTAAGGGGCGTGCGCCCCCGGCACAGTGGGAGGTGCGGGGAGCAACAAAAGGGTCCGGGACAGCCACTTCGAGCGCGCCTCACGGCGCGGGCTGTTCCGGACCTTCTTCGTCAACGGATGCGGATGTGGATGCGGCTCAGGCGGCGCCCAGCAGACGCTCCAGCACCACCGCGATGCCGTCCTCCTGGTTGGAGGTGGTCACCTCGTCGGCCACGGCCTTCAGGTCGGCATGGGCGTTGGCCATCGCGACACCGTGTGCGGCCCAACCGAACATGGGGATGTCGTTGGGCATGTCGCCGAACGCGATCGTCTCGGCGGCCTTCACCTTCAGCCGGCGCGCGGCCAGCGAGAGCCCCGTGGCCTTGCTCAGTCCCAGCGGCAGGATCTCCACTATCCCCGGGCCCGCCATCACGATGTCGACCAGGTTGCCGACGGTCTCTCGGGCTGCCTTGACCAGCTCGTCCTCGCCCATGCCCGGGTGCTGGATGTAGAGCTTGTTGAGCGGAGCGCTCCACACGGCCGCGGTGTCCTCCAGGTAGAGGGCCGGCAGGCCCGCCTGTACCTGGTAGCCGGGTCCGAACAGGACCTCGCCGTCGACCCCGTCCCGGCTGGCGGCCAGCGCCAGCGGGCCCACCTCGGCCTCGAGCTTGGACAGTGCCAGACCGGCCAGCTGCCGGTCCAGCGTCACGGAGGTCAGCAGCCGGTGGGCTCCCGCGTCGTAGACCTGGGCCCCCTGCCCGCACACCGCGATCCCCTTGTAGCCGAGGTCGTCCAGCACGCCCCGGGTCCAGGGCACGGCCCGGCCGGTGACGATGATGTGCGCCGCGCCCGCCGCGGTGGCCGCGGCGAGCGCCTCACGGGTGCGCTCCGAGACGGTGTCGTCGTCACGCAGGAGCGTGCCGTCGAGATCCGTCGCGACGAGCTTGTACGGGAACGGGGCCGTGCTCACTTGGCGATCGGCTCCAGGACCTCACGGCCGCCCAGGTACGGGCGGAGCACCGGGGGGACCCGCACGGAGCCGTCGGCCTGCTGGTGGTTCTCCAGGATGGCGACGATGGTGCGGGGGACGGCGCACAGGGTGCCGTTGAGCGTGGACAGCGGAGCGGTCTTCTTGTCCTCGCGGTAGCGGATCTGCAGGCGGCGGGCCTGGAAGCCGTCACAGTTCGAGGCGGAGGTCAGCTCGCGGTACTTGCCCTGGGTCGGGATCCAGGCTTCGCAGTCGAACTTGCGGGAGGCGGAGGCACCCAGGTCGCCGGTGGCGACGTCGATGACCTGGAACGGCAGCTCCAGGCTGGTCAGCCACTGCTTCTCCCACTCCAGGAGCCGCTTGTGCTCGGCCTCGGCGTCCTCGGGCGCGACGTACGAGAACATCTCGACCTTGTCGAACTGGTGGACGCGGAAGATGCCGCGGGTGTCCTTGCCGTACGTACCGGCCTCGCGGCGGAAGCACGGCGAGAAGCCGGCGTACCGCAGCGGCAGCTTGTCGGCGTCGATGATCTCGTCCATGTGGTACGCGGCGAGCGGGACCTCGGAGGTGCCGACCAGGTAGTAGTCGTCCTTCTCCAGGTGGTACACGTTCTCCGCGGCCTGGCCGAGGAAGCCGGTGCCCTCCATGGCGCGCGGGCGGACCAGCGCGGGGGTGAGCATCGGGATGAAGCCGGCCTCGGTGGCCTGGGCGATCGCCGCGTTGACGAGGGCGAGCTCCAGCAGGGCGCCGACGCCCGTCAGGTAGTAGAAGCGCGAGCCGGAGACCTTGGCGCCGCGCTCCATGTCGATGGCGCCCAGCGCCTCGCCGAGCTCCAGGTGGTCCTTGGGTTCGAAGCCCTCGGCGCCGAAGTCGCGGATCGTGCCGTGGGTCTCGAGGACGGTGAAGTCCTCCTCGCCGCCGACGGGGACGTCCTCGTGGACGATGTTGCCGAGCTTGAGCAGGAGCTGCTTGGCAGCTTCGTCCGCCTCGTTCTGCTCCGCCTCCGCCGCCTTGACGTCGGCCTTGAGCTGCTCGGCCTTGGCCAGCAGCTGGGCGCGCTCCTCAGGGGTGGCCTTGGGGATGAGCTTGCCGAGGGACTTCTGCTCATTGCGCAGTTCGTCGAAGCGCATGCCGGAGGACCTGCGGCGCTCGTCGGCGGAGAGCAGTGCGTCGACGAGGTCGACGTCCTCTCCACGGGCGCGCTGCGAGGCGCGGACACGGTCAGGGTCTTCACGGAGCAGCCGAAGGTCAATCACCCCTCCAGGCTACCGGTCTGGGCTTCCTGGGATCACACCGATATCACGCTGCGTGTCATTATGTCCCGATTGGGGGGAATGCAAAACACTTGCCCCCGTGGCTGGAAGAGGCTCCTCGGGGCGGCCGATAAACCCGGCCCGATTCCCCGAAAAGGGGCACGGTGGAGGGTGGTGGGCGGGGCCTGATCAGCGCTGAGGGTTCAGCCTTGTCCACAGGAATTCCAGCGGGACTCCCCTTATCCACAGGCTGTGTGCCGCATCTGTGGACACGGAATTAGATCAATAGGCATCCGCGGGGAGCCGTGCCGGCGCAGGGTTCAAACCGCCCTCACACACTCATTCGGGTGGGAATGGCTCGCTCCAAAGAGTTGGTCGGTGATACAGGGGTGACGCCGTTCACCTGTCGCTTCCCAGCGCGAAACCTGCGCCACCCGACCGATATGTCGACCTTGTCGTGCCGCTCTGTCGACTTGTCCCCAGGTCTCCCGCCCGCCCTGTGGATAACTCTGTGGACAAGTGGAAGAGATGGGGACGGGCTACGCCCGGCCGTCGAGGCAGCGGGCCAGCCAGTCGGAAGCCTCTGTGAAATCGCCATCGGAGGTACCCGGCCGCGCCGCCCGCACCTCACTCAGAGCGACGCCGGCCCGCGGGTAGGAGCCCAGGAAGCGCACCTGGGGACAGGTTCGGCGCAGCCCCATCAGGGCCTCGCTCACCCGCCGGTCGGAGATGTGCCCCTCGGCGTCCACGGCGAAGCAGTAGTTCCCGATCCCCTCGCCCGTCGGCCGGGACTGGATCAGCATCAGGTTCACGCCCCGTACCGCGAACTCCTGGAGCAGCTCCAGCAGGGCGCCGGGGTGGTCGTCGCCGAGCCACAGCACCACGGAGGTCTTGTCCGCGCCCGTCGGGGCGGCCGGCCGGGCGGGCCGCCCCACCAGCACGAACCGGGTCTCGGCGTTCTGCGCGTCGTGGATCTCGGTGACCAGCGCTTCGAGCCCGTACGTGGCAGCGGCGAACTCGCCCGCGAAGGCGGCGTCGAACCGCCCCTCCTGGACCAGCCGCGCCCCGTCCGCGTTGGAGGCGGCCGACTCCCACACCGCGTCGGGCAGGTGCGTCCGCAGCCAGTTGCGCACCTGCGGCTGGGCGACCGGGTGGCCCGTGACGGTCTTGATGTCCGACAGCTCGGTACCGGGCCGCACCAGCAGCGCGAACGTGATGGGCAGCAGCACCTCGCGGTAGATCATCAACGGCTCGCCCGAGGCCAGCTCGTCGAGGGTGGCGGTGACCCCGCCCTCCACCGAGTTCTCGATCGGCACCAGCGCGGCCGCGGCCTCGCCGCTGCGCACGGCGTCCAGGGCGGCCGGGACCGACACCATCGGGACGAGCTCCCGGGTGGCGGCTTCCGGCAGGGTGCGGAGGGCCGCTTCGGTGAAGGTGCCCTCGGGACCGAGATAGGTGAAGCGCGTGGCCGACATGCGATCAGCCTAATGCCGGGCCGCCCGCCGCCGTGGGGCTGTTCACCCTTCGAGCAGCCGCTGCCCGACGTACTCGCCGGCGCGCGGGCCGGGCGGTACCGCGTACAGGCCGCTCGACTCGTGCCGGATGAACTCGGACAGCGCGTCACCCCGGTCGAGCTTGCGCTGCACCGGGACGAACCCGCGCAGCGGATCGGCCTGCCAGCAGATGAAGAGCAGGCCGGCGTCAGGGGTGCCGTCGGGGGCGATCCCGTCGTGGAAGGAGAACGGCCGCCGCAGCATGGCGGCGCCGCCGTTCTGCGCCGGTGCGGAGATCCGTGCGTGTGCGTTGGAGGGGATCACCGGCTTGCCGTCGGGGCCGAGCTTGTCCAGGACCAGGGGCGTCGTCTCGCCGCCACCGGTCAGGGGCGCGCCGTTGGACTTCGTCCGGCCGATGACCTGCTCCTGCTGGGCCAGGGAGCGCTTGTCCCAGTCGTCCAGCAGCATCCGGATCCGGCGTACGACGGCGTACGAGCCCCCCGCCATCCAGGAGTGCTCCGCCGGTCCGGGCCCGGCCGCGGGTACGAAGATCCGCTTGTCGAAGTCGGGGTCCGCGGGCTTCGGGTTCCCGGTGCCGTCGATCTGGCCCATGAGGTTCCGCGCGGTCATCGGGGAGGCGGTGGCGCCGGGGGACCGGTTGAAACCGTTCATCTGCCAGCGCACCCGGGCGGCCTCCCCGGCGTCCTTCTGCAGCGCCCGCAGGGCGTGGAAGGCGACGAGGCCGTCGTTCGAGCCGATCTGCACCCACAGGTCGCCGTTGCTGCGCTGGGCGTCGAGCCGGTCCGAGGAGAAGTCGGGCAGCGGGTCGAGGGCGGCCGGGCGGCGGGCGGTGAGCCCCGTGCGCTCGAAGAAGGAGTGGCCGAACCCGAACGTGATGGTCAGGGAGGACGGCCCCGCGTCAAGGGCGATGCCGCTGTCCGCCGTCGGGGCGCTCTCCCCCGCCATGAGCCGGCGTGCGGTCTCGGACCAGCGGCGCATCAGCGCGGCGGCCTCCGTACGTCCGGCCCCCGGTGCCAGGTCGAAGGCCAGGACGTGGCCCTTCGCCTGGAGCGGGGTGGTGATGCCCGCCTGGTGGTCTCCCTCGAACGCGACCGCGGTGGCGCCGAGGGAGGAGAGGGCCCCGGCCGCGCCGGGGGCGCCGGCCGGGGAGTCGGCGACCGCCGAGTGCACGAGGGCACCCCCGGTCCCGCCGAGCGCGAGCCCGACGGCGCCCGCGGCGCCGACCGTGCCCAGCAGCCGGCGCCGGGAGATCTCGATGTCGGGGGTGCTGGGGGTGCTGCTCTCGGTCACGCTGTTCAGCCGATCTTGACGTTCTTCTGGACGGTCGTCTGGTCGATGTCGGAGGTGCGGACGGTCACGTCGATGCGCCATTCGCCCGCGAGGGGAAGCTGGACCCCGGACGCCGACCAGTGTCCGGGAGCGTCGCGGTCCGGGGCCACCGGCAGCGGGCCGATCTCCTGGGCCGGGAGGGTGAAGGAGATCTTGACCTCGGGCAGGTCGACGGGCTTGCCGTCGGCGCCGTCCGCCCACAGGTGGAGGGTGTTGGCCCCGACCCGGCCCGGGTCGAGCTCCAGCCGGACCGTGCCCTTGCCGTTCTGGCCGCCGGTGTCGTAAGGCAGGGTGATCTTGACGGGACGGTTGGGGACGGCGGTGGAGGCCGTGCCCCGCCCGGCCTCCTGCTCCACGGCACGGCCGGGCTCGGTACTGGTCAGAACGGTGGTGACGGCCAGCAGGACGACGGCCACCGCGGCCTCGGCGAGGACCGACCGGCGCAGGCCCGACCGACCCGGATCGGCGTCGCGGACCTGGTTCTCCAAGGCCTTCTCACGGGCCGCGCGCTGCCGGGCGAGCTGCGCCGCCCGCTTCGGGTCGGCGTCGGGTCCGGCCGCCCCGGCGGTCGTGCCCGAGGTCGTTGTTTCACGTGAAACATCGCCGCCCGCGCCCACCGTGGCCGGCTCCTCGGCCCGGTCCTCCGCCGTCACCTCGGCCAGCCGGGCCGTCCACTTGCGGGAGAGGTAGGCGATGCCGACGAGGACGGCCACCAGGGCGACCTTGATCAGCAGCAGCCGGCCGTAGCTGGTGCCGGTGAGCGCCGACCAGCTGCCGAGCTGCCGCCAGGACTGGTAGACGCCGGTGGCGGCGAGGACCAGGACGCTGATGAAGGCGACTCGGGAGAAGCCCTGGACGGCCTCCCGCTCGATGTCCGGAACCTTGTGGAGGGCGACGAGCAGGGCGGCGAGCCCGCCGAGCCAGGTGGCCACGGCCAGCAGGTGCAGGATGTCGGCCGGCATCGCGATGCCGGTCTGGATGCCGGTGGAGGCGTGCTCGGCGAGCGCCCAGGTGGCGGCGATGCCGGCGGCCACCACCGTGCCGCCGATGCCGAGCCCGAAGGCCAGGTCGCTGGTGTCCTTCGACTGCTCGGGGCTCTGCTCGCCGGCGTTCCTCTGCCGGCGCGCGTAGGCGCCGAAGAGGACGGCGATGAACAGGGCGGCCGCGCCGAGGAGCAGCAGCCGGGAGATGAAGGAGGCGCCGGTCTTGGTCTCCAGGACGGCCTTCAGGCCGTCGAGGTCGAAGGCGTCGGCGAACTTGCCCGACCCGGTGTAGGGCGTGCGCAGCACCAGCATCGCCAGCGTGGCGGCGGTGAGGGTGACCCAGCCGCGCACCACCAGCTTCTGCAGCGGGCGAACGCCGGAACCGCGGCGCCAGCACAGCAGGATGAAGGCGGAGCCGCCGACGAGGACGGTGAAGCCGGCGTAGGCGGCGTAGCGGGCGATGCCGTACGCGATGCCGACGGGGCCGCCGCCCACCTTCTGGGTGGGCAGGGAGACGGAGGTGGCCGAGGGCGCGCCGACGGAGAAGGTGAAGGCGCCGGAGACCGGGTGGCTGTCGGCGGAGACCGCCTGCCAGGCGACCGTGTAGGTGCCGTCGGGCAGTCCCGAGTGCAGGGCGGTCCCGTAGCGGATGACCGATCCGCTGCACATGTTCCGCAGTTCGCCGGTGTCGACGCGCTTGCCCTGCGGGTCCATGACGCGGATCGAGTCGTCACCCATGGCGACCTCCTCCGAGAAGGAGAGGGTCACCTGGGCGGGCGCCGTGGCGACCACCGCCCCGTCCTTGGGGTCGCTCGCGGTGAGTGCGGCGTGCGCCGTGGCCGGGGCGGCCGCGGTGAACAGGGTTGCCAGCAGGGCTGCGAGAACCAGCGCCAGCCGCGGCAGCGATGCCGTGGCGCGGACGCGGAAAGGAGGGGGAGCGGGGGCGGTGGCCGTCATGGCGTGTCAGTTCCTCGGTCCGTCAGTGGGCGGTGGAGTTCTGGGGGTTGTACGTCCGTTCCTTGACGTCCAGCTCGACCTTGACCGGATCGGCCTTCTCGAAACGCAGCTCGACGGTGACCTTGTCGCCGACGTTCGGCTTGTTCTTCAGGCCCATGAACATGATGTGGTTGCCGCCGCGCTCCAGGTTCAGCTCCCCTCCCGCGGGCACGTCCATGGACTGGACCTGCTGCATCTTCTGGTCCTTGGTCTCGTGGACCTGCAGATCGTCCGAGAGCGGGCTGGTCACGCCGAGCAGCTTGTCGGCCGTCTTCGAGTCGTTCTTGATCACCATGAAAGCGCCGGCCATCTTGTCGTTGACCGGCTCGGGCATGAACGCGCCGCTGACGGTCATCTTCGGCTTGGCCGATTCCTCGGCCTTCGCGCCGGTGCTCGCGTTCGACGAGGAGTCCGAGCCGGAGGAAGAGGAGGAGCAGCCGGATATGGCGAGCGCGGCCGTCAGGGAGAGGGCGGCGGCGAGGGTGCGGGTGGTGCGGGCGTTCACGGGTTCTGTCCCTTGATGAGCTTCGGAAGGTCCTTGGTGTAGTCCTCGACGGTCGTGCCCTCGCCGTAGAGGACGTAGCCCTCGTCGGTCTTGGGCGAGAACGCGATGACCTGGGCACCGTGCATGGAGACGATGCTGCCGTCGGGTTCCTTCTTGGGGGCCTCGATACCGATGCCGAGGGAGCGGGCGGCGGCCTGGATCTTGCCGAAGTCGCCGGTCAGCCCGGTGAAGGCCGGGTCCTGCGACCTGAGCCACGCGCCGAGGGACTCCGGGGTGTCGCGCTCGGGGTCCGTCGTGACGAAGACGACCTGGAGCTTGTCCTGGTCCTCCTTCGGGAGCGCCTTCTTCGCGACGGCGATGTTGCTCATCGTCAGCGGGCACACGTCGGGGCAGTTGGTGTAGCCGAAGTAGATCAGTGTCGGCCGGCCCTTGGTCTGCTCGCGCAGGCTCCACGGCTTGCCGGTGGTGTCCGTGAGGACGAGGTCCGGCTTGTCGAAGGGGCGGTCGAGGACGGTCGCGGCTCCGGCCTTCTTCTCGCCGGTGATCTGGGTGACCGTCGGGCTGTCCTTGGCCGCGTCACTGCCGCAGGCGGTGAGGGTGAGCGCGGCCGCAGCCGCGAGGGCGGCGACCGTCACACGTGTGGTGCGCATATGGAGATGTCCCTGGGATCGGGGATGGTGCGGATGTCTGGGAAAGGGGCCCGGGCCGGGCCGGGCCACGGGCCCTGCGCGGGCCCGTGGACGACGGGCCCGCGGGCCCGGTGGATCAGGCGGAGCGGCGGCGCGAGGCGATGCCGAAGGCCACCCCGCCGAGGCCGAGGACGATGCCCGCGATGCCGAGGGCGCGCGCGGTGGTGTCGGAGCCGCTCTTGGCGGCGGCCTCGTCGTGCTTGTCGTCCTTGGCGGCGTCCTTGCCGGAGTTCTTGGCGTCGGCCGGCTTGGCGGCGTCGTGGTTGTCGGCCCCGGCGGCGGCGGTCAGCTTCAGCGTGGGCGCGGGGTTCTGCGGCTCGGCGGCGCCCTCCTTGGCCTCTTCGATCCAGCGGACGACCTCGTTGTTGTCGTACGTCTGGATGGCCTTGAAGACCATCTTGTCCGCGTTGTCGGGGAGCTTGCCGACGGAGACCGGGAACTGCTGGAACTTGCCGGGCTCGATCTTGCCGCCGGTCCAGGTCACCTTGGTGACGACCTCGTTGACCTGCTTGCCGTGGACGTTCAGCGGCTTGTCGAGCTTGGTCTTCTCGACGGTGGACGTCCAGCCGGGGATGTCCTGCGGCATGACGGACGTCAGCGGCTGGTCGACCGGGAAGTTGACCTCGAGCTGGGTGGTCGAGGCGTTGTCGCGCTCGTTCGGGACCTTGAAGTTGATCGTCGCGTAGCCGCCCTTGGGGGCCTCGCCGGGCTGCACGCTGACGTGCGCGAAGGCGGTGCCGGACAGGGCGAGGACGGCGCCGGCGGCGAGGGCGGCGGCGAAGGAGACGCGAGAGGTCTTCATGACAGGAACACTCCACGGAGCAGTGGTGAACGGTGGGTCCGCACGCACGCACGGGCGCGCGCGGAGGTCACGGCACCGGTGCTCCCGTCGTGTGTCCCGGGGAGGGGAGGTGCCGCGTCAGGCTGCGAGGACGAGCGCAGCCGGCGGCCCACGCCGGATCACGGTGTGCAGGAGTGCGTCCCGGCCGGTCGTCGCCGCGGGTGCGGAAGCGGTCCGGCGGGCCCGGGGGCCGTGCGCCGGAGCGCCGGGCAGCCCGGCCGCGAGGGCCCGTACGAAGGCCAGCGCGGCGCGCAGCGGACGTATCGGGTCGGCTTCGGCGGAGAGCCGGGAGAGTTCGACCAGCCGGAACAGGGCGGCGTCGCCCCGGCCCAGCAGCCAGCCGGCGGTGAGCGCGGCCAGCAGGTGGCCGAGCAGCATGAACGGGCTGAACAGCCCGATCTCGGGGGCCCCGGCGTGGGCCGTGGCCAGGTGCATGTGGCCCATGTGGTCCGACGCGGCCGCCTGCGCGGCCAGGGCCGCCGGGTCCAGCCCGGCGGTCTCCAGGATGTGCCGGGCGTCGGCCGGGCTCAGCGGTACGGAGTTGCCCCCGCAGACCAGCCGGGCGGCGAGCGCCGCCAGCGAGGTGTCGGAGCCCGCGGCCGGGTCCTGCGCGACGGCGGCGCCGTGCTGGCCGAGGCCGAACAGCGTGTGCAGCCCGAGCTGGCCCACGGCCAGTCCGGCGGCGATGCCGGGCCGCGAACGGCGGCGTCCCGCGAGGGGGGCCGTGACGGCGAAGACGCAGACGAAGGCCAGGGCCAGAGCCCACCACGGCACGGTCGCGCAGGAGGCCACGGCGTGGCCCGCCGCGGACAGCACGACGCAGACCGCGGTGAACACCGCGGCCCGGGTCGTCCGGAGGCCTGCTCCGGCGCGTGTGGTGTGGGTGGCAGACATGGCCGGGCCATCATCGCACTGGCCCCGGGCCCTGCCTACGGCAGGTACTGGAGGGACCCTATGGTTCCGGTGTGCGGCCGGAATCGCGCCCCTCGTCCGCCCGGCCGGCGACCACCGGCGGATCCGGGGCTCGGGCGCCCGATACACGCCGGACGCACATGCCGCATCGGCCGAATGAGGGCTGTGCCGGCGGCTGGGGGCTTACGCACCACCCCGGGCGGCAATAGGTATCCGTATGAGCATCTGGTGGTCTCTCCACTTGCGGCGCGAAGCCGCGAGCGTGCCGCTCGCCCGGCGACTGCTGCTGGGGACCATGGAGACCGCGGGGGTGGACCCGGACATCTCCTACGAGCTGTCGGTCGCGCTGAGCGAGGCCTGCGCGAACGCCGTGGAACACGGTGGTCGCGGCGGTCCGGCAGGGGGCCCGGTCGGTGTTCCCGCCGACGAGGTCCTGGACGGCACCGAGGCGTACCACGTCACCGCCTTCCTCGACGGGGACCGCTGCCGCATCGAGGTCGCCGACTCGGGTCCCGGTTTCCCGCCGTCGACGGTGGCCCGCCGCAGACCCTCCCTGGCCGAGCACGGCCGGGGACTGCACCTGATCGCGGAGCTCGCCGACCACGTCCGGCTGCGCAACCGGCCGGGCCGGGGCGCGGTGGTGAGCTTCGAGCGGATGCTGAAGTGGCGCGAGGACGCCCTGCTGAGGGTGTCCTAGGAACGCGGACGGGCGGGGGAACCGGTACCGGCTCCCCCGCCCGTGGTCGCGTCCGGGGCGGTCAGCCCTTCAGCCGCGCCATCCACGCCTCGACCTCGACCGAGGTGCGCGGCAGACCGGCCGACAGGTTCCGGTTGCCGTCCTCGGTGACGAGGATGTCGTCCTCGATGCGGACGCCGATGCCCCGGTACTCCTCGGGCACGGTCAGGTCGTCGGCCTGGAAGTACAGGCCCGGCTCGACGGTCAGGCACATGCCCGGCTCCAGCGTGCCGTCGACGTACGCCTCGGTGCGCGCGGCGGCGCAGTCGTGGACGTCCAGGCCGAGCATGTGGCCGGTGCCGTGCAGGGTCCAGCGGCGCTGCAGCCCGAGCTCCAGGACGCGCTCGACCGGGCCCTCCAGCAGGCCCCACTCGACGAGCTTCTCGGCCAGCACGTGCTGGGCGGCGTCGTGGAAGTCGCGGTACTTGGCACCCGGCTTGACGGCGTCGATGCCGGCTTCCTGGGCCTCGTACACCGCGTCGTAGATCTTGCGCTGGATGTCGGTGTACGTGCCGTTGATCGGCAGCGTGCGCGTGACGTCGGCGGTGTAGAGGGAGTGGGTCTCCACGCCGGCGTCCAGCAGCAGCAGGTCGCCGGAGCGGACGGCACCGTCGTTGCGGACCCAGTGCAGGGTGCAGGCGTGGGCGCCGGCGGCGGCGATGGTGCCGTAGCCGACGTCGTTGCCCTCGACGCGGGCGCGCAGGAAGAAGGTGCCCTCGATGTAGCGCTCGGACGTGGCCTCGGCCTTGTCGAGGACCTTCACGACGTCCTCGAAGCCGCGGACGGTGGAGTCCACGGCCTTCTGCAGCTCGCCGATCTCGAAGGCGTCCTTCACGGCGCGGGCCTCGGAGAGGTAGACGCGCAGTTCCTCGTCGCGCTCCTTGGTCACCTTGTCGGTGAGCGCGGCCTCGATGACGGAGTCGTGGCCGCGGACGGCGCGGACCGGGCCGGTGGCCTCGGTCAGGGCCTCGGCCAGCTCGCGGACGTCCTTGGCCGGGATGCCCAGCAGCTGTCCGGCCTCGGCGAGGGAATGGCGGCGGCCGACCCAGAGCTCGCCCTGGCCCGAGAGCCAGAACTCGCCGTTCTCGCGGTCCGAGCGGGGCAGCAGGTAGACGGTGGCCTCGTGGCCGGTCTCCGTGGGCTCCAGGACCAGGACGCCGTTCTCGGTCTGGTCGCCGGTGAGGTACGCGTACTCGGTGGAGGCGCGGAAGGGGTACTCGGTGTCGTTCGAGCGGGTCTTCAGCCGGCCCGCCGGGACCACCAGGCGCTCGCCGGGGAAGCGCGCGGACAGTGCGGCGCGGCGGTCGGCGGTGTGGGCGGCCTGGGCGATGGGCTCGAGACCGTGCAGCTCGGTGTCGGCCCAGCCCGTACGCATGCTCTCCGCGAGTTCCTCGCTGACGCCCGGGTACAGCCCGTTCTTGCGCTGCTTGTGCTTCTTCTGGGGCTGCTCTTCTTCCGGGGTCTCCGGGGTGAGCTCGTCAGCCACGTCATCTCCTCAGCCGATACGACACGCACGGGTCCGGGTGCGAACCCCGTTCATCGTATGTGTGAGGAGGCGGCGCCCGACCAGTCCTGTGACAAACAAGTCAAAACGGGCGCCCGCCGTGGTGTGCCGGCCGGTCAGTCGAACCGGGCCGCCAGCAGGACGACGTCCTCCGTGTCCTGGTGGGGATCGGCGGAGGGCGGGCGCGGCCCGTCCTCGGGGAGCACGGTCCGCAGGATGTGGTCGCAGAGGGCCGCAGGGTCCTCCCGGGCGCCGCGCGGGACGCCCGCGGCCGCCGCGTGGAGCCGGGCGTAGGCCCGGTCCATGGGGTCGCCGGTCCGCCGCAGCAGCCCGTCCGTGTACAGCAGCACCGTTTCTCCGGCGGCGGGCTCGATCTCCACGCTGGGCGCTTCCCAGCAGGCCAGCATCCCCAGCGGCGCCGAGAGCGAGGTCTCGACGTACTCGGTGCGGCGCTCGCCGATGAGCAGCGGCGGCGCGTGCCCCGCCCCGGCCAGGATGATCTTGCGAGCGGCGGGCTCGCAGTACGCGAAGAGGGCGGTGGCCGAGCGCGCGGGCTCGGTCAGCCGCAGCAGCAGCTCCAGGTCGGAGAGGACCGCGACCGGATCCTCCCCCTCCATGACGGCGTACGCGCGCAGGGAGGCCCGCAGCCGTCCCATCGCGGCGACGGCGCTCGGCCCCGAGCCCGAGACCGAGCCGACGGCGAGGCCCATGGCGCCCTCGGGGAGCGGCAGCGCGTCGTACCAGTCGCCGCCGCCGAGGGGGCCGGTGCGGTGGCGGGCGGCGAGCTGGACCCCGGGGATCCGCGGCAGCCGGCTGGGCAGCAGTTCCTCGGAGACGGTGGCCAGCCGGGTCCGGGAGCGGTCCACCTCCAGCATCCGGGCCAGGTGCTCGGCCGCATGCCGGACGTAGAGGCCGACGAGGTCGCGCTGGCGGTCGCCCGGTTCGGCCTGCTCGTCGTAGAGCCAGACGGCCGCGCCGAGCCGGCCGGTGGCCTCGGCGGTCAGCGGCAGTGCGTAGCTGGCGGCGTAGCCGAGGCGGGCGGCGACCTCGCGGTGGCGGGGGTCGACGGGGAGTTCACCGCCCCCGGTGCCGGGGGCGGCCGTCGTGCCGGGCTCGGGGAGGAACTCGGAGCCGCCGTGGGCGTCGGGGAGTCCGTCGAGGATGCGGCCGTACGAGGTCGCGCTGCGCGGCACCGTCTCGATGTGCCCGAGGTCGGCGCGGCCGAGGCCCAGGCCGATGGTGGACGTGGGACCGAGTCCGTCGGAGGGTTCCAGCACGACCAGTCCGCGGCGGGCCCCGACGAGGGCGGCCCCGGCGCGCAGGAACTCCCGCAGGGAGGAGTCGAGGTCACTCGCCCGGGCGAGGCGCTCGGTCAGCTCGTGGAGGGTGGTCAGGTCGGAGACCATGCCCGCCAGCCGGTCCTGGATGACGCTGCTCGCGGCAGGCGGGGCGGCCTGGGCGGGAGCGGTCCGGGCGGAGGTGGCCGCTGGGGCGGAGAGGGAGCCGGACGTGGGCGTGGGCGCGGCAGTGTGCGCCGGTGCTGTAACTGCTGGATCGATTCCAGCCACTTTCGGCAGATGCGGGGCGCTCATGGCGTCCGCCTTTCCACCTGGTGCGATTCGCCATATAGCATCGCAAACCCCCAGATCGTGCTGCGCCGCCATCAATGGATCCACATCTACACGCACCCGAGGATCGATGTCCAGCATTGTCCCGGTGGGAATACTGGTGTCCGTGGGACGGCAACTCACTGTCCAGCCGAGGCTAAAACTTGGCTGGAAAAAGCTGGAAGCGGACGGTTTTTGCGATCGACTGGACAGGCGCTGCAGGGGGCCCGGGTACGTAGTCGGTAGTGCCCGGGGCCAGTTGGCGCCCCCGGTACCGCCGGGAACCGCCCGGCCCGGGCCGTCGTCCTTAGCGGCGGCAGCCGGTCTCGACACCGGTGCGGGTCGCTCGGACCGCACGCTCCGGGCCCCTGCCGGACGTTTGACGGACCCGTAAGAAGACTGCACGAAGCGTGTGAAGCTGCTTCTGGCGGACTAGTGACGCGAAACGTGTACGTGTGGTGAGACACCGCTCACGTGGTGTGATGTGGCCCTCGACGTTCAACGGAAAGGAACGAGCGCTCATGCGCGAGATCCTCGGAAGGCGTCTCCAGCGGCTCCGCGATCGCTTGAAGTTCCCGCGCGCCGTCTCCCGCCCCGCCGCGGAGGCCGGGGCCGGGGCGGCTCCTTCCCTCCTCGAAGCCGCGCTGACCTGCGCCGCCGTCCGGCAGTGGCCCGTGCTGCCGGGCGTGGGCCGGGCCGGCGCCGACAGCCGGCGCTGCGCGTGCCCCGATCCCGACTGCGTGGTGCCGGGCGCGCATCCCTTCGACCCCGGCCTGCTCGCCGCCACCGCCGACGCGCGGATGGTGGCCTGGTGGTGGGGCAGGCGGCCGACGGCCCCGGTGCTGCTGGCCACCGGCGGCGCCGCGCCCTGTGCGGTGAGCCTGCCGGCCAAGGCGGCCGCGCGTGCCGTCGTACGGCTGGACGCGCAGGGCATGCGGCTCGGCCCGATCGTCGCCACGCCCACCCGGTGGTCCCTGCTCGTCGCGCCCTACTCGCTGGAGCGGCTCGGCGAACTCCTGTACGCCAAGGACCACGTGCCCTCCTCGCTGCGCTTCCACGGCGAGGGCGGCTACCTGTTGCTGCCGCCCTCGCCCGCGTCCGGCGGGGGGCAGGTCCGCTGGGAGCGGGAGCCCGAGCCGCGGCCGGGCGGTTCGGGCGAGCTGTGGCTGCCAGAGGTCGAGGCGCTCGTGGACGCGCTCGTCGAGGCGAGCAGCAGTGCTCCCGGCGGCGGCAGCCGACTGGCGTACTGAGCCGCTCATCACTCGTACGGGTGTCAGCACATCGAGTTTCCAAGGGAATTGGGCGCGGGGATCTCCGCGCCCCTTTCCCGCATCGCTATCTTCGGCGAATGAATCTCCGCCTCATCGGTATCGGCGCCGGTGTGCTGATCATCTTGTCGCTTCCCCTGGCCGGAGCGATCGCCGGGCCGGATTTCGCCGGTCGGAGCGACGGAAAAAGCGGGGGACTGCTCACCTCGCTCGGCCTTTCCCACTCCTCCCGCACGACGGACGGTGCGCGGCCCGCCACCGGCCCCGCGGAGCCGGGCCCGCCCGAGCAGCCCCGCACCGACTCCCGCTGCGGTCCCGAACTCTCCGCTCCGCAGGGCCTGGAGGCGCAGACGTGCGTGCTGGCGAGCGAGGGGCGCACCTGGGGCCGGAGCTACTACCGCAACACCAGCGGCCGCGCGCTGGACGCCGTGCTCACGGTGATGGGCCCGGCGGGGCGGACGGTACAGATCCGCTGCGCCGTGGCGGCGGGGGACGAACCGGGGCTGTGCGAGACGCCCCGGGGGGAGTCCGCGGGGGCGCCGGACGCCTACTCGGCCGTAGCGGAGTTTGCAGTTCCGGATGATGAAGGGCGGCTGCTGCTGCGGTCCGGGAGCAACTCACCGGCACCGGCGGGCGGTTGAGCGCCGCCGAAAGACAGAGGCCCGGTCGCTGGCGACGGGGGATGCACCAGCGACCGGGCTACAAGAACGGTAACAAGAGATCGCCTGTTCGCAAATTCGATCTCTGATATTCAGACATCGATTTGCAGGCGATTAGCGGGAGTTGTGACACCGGTCACCGGACCCGCGCACGAGCGTGTGCCGCACGCGGGCCACTCCTGCGCCGGGCGTGCGTCAGCTCAGCGTCACCTGGCGGTTGGTGAGGCCGCCACGCGCCCGGCGCTCCTCGGCGGTCAGCGGGGTGTCGGTGGCGAGGGCCGTGGCCAGGCGTTCCGCGAGCTCGGCGGCGGGCTTCTCCACGTCTTCGGCGGTGACCCCGGTGGGCAGGTCCCAGACGGGGACCATCAGGCCGTGGGCGCGGAAGGAGCCGACGAGCTTGGTGCCCTCGCCGAGGGAGGAGGTGCCCGCCGCGTGCAGCCGCGCGAGCGCGTCCAGCAGCTTCTCCTCCGCGTGCGGCATGACCCAGCGCAGGTGGTTCTTGTCCGGGGTCTCGCACCAGTAGGCCGCGTCCACGCCCGTGAGCTTGACGGTCGGGATGGCGGCGGCGTTGGCGCGCTCCAGGGAGGCGGCGATCTCCGGGGAGGCGTTCTGGGCGCCGTCCGCTTCCGGAATCCAGAATTCGAAGCCGCTGTGCACAACCGGCTCGAAAACGCCGTCCAGGGCGAGGAGATCCTGAAGTCGGGGGCCCTCGGCCGGCACGCGGCGGGCCGGAACCGGGTTGCCCGGCTCGATGGCGATCGCGCGCTCCAGGGTGTCGGCCATGTCGCGGGCCAGGTCGCCGGAGCTCGACTCGTTCTGCAGGCCGAGCAGGACGGAGCCGTCCTCGCGCCGGAGGGCCGGCCAGGCCATGGGCAGCACGGTCACCAGCGTGACGGACGGGACGCCCTCGGGCAGGCCGTCCTTGAGGGTCAGCGGGACGGTGGCCGCGGGGACGAGCTCGCGCAGCGCCACCCAGTCGCACTCGCCCGGCAGCCCCTCGAAGGGGCGCCGCACGTGCTCGGTGACGGCGTGCGCGGCGGCCGCGCCGTGACAGGCCTTGTAACGCCGCCCCGAGCCGCACGGGCAGGGCTCGCGCGCGCCCACCACCGGGATCTCCCCGTTGTCGAGCTGCGGCTTCGCGGTCTTCGCGGCGGGGCGCTTCTTGGCCATCGTGGGTGTCTCCCGGTTGCGGCGGTACGGCGGTGTCTCTGGGCGCGAGCCTAGCCGTTCGTACCGCCGGAACCGGTGGGGTGCGGCCGGGAGCACGGTCGGCGTGCGCTCCCGGGAGGCCGTGTGTGCGGACGGCCGGTGCCGCTGGTCCCGGCCACTGGCGGGCGCCGCCTGCGCCGGTGCCGCTCGCGCCGGTGCCTCTTGCGCCGGTGCCGCCTGCGCCGGTGCCTTTTGCGCCGGCGCCGGACCGTCAGGCGTCGAGATCGTCGAAAGCGGAGGCGAAGTCGATCGCCGGGGGAGCGACGCGCGTAGCGAAATCGTCGTGCCGGGGCCCCTTGGCGACGATCACCCACACGGTGACCTCGCCCGCCGCCCCGTCCCGGACTCCCCAGTCCTGGGCCAGCGCGCTGATGATGTTCAGCCCGCGGCCCCCGTGCGCGGTGACCGAGGGCGTGGCCGGGACCGGGCGGGTCGGGCCGCCGCCGTCCGTGACCTCGACGGTCAGCCGTCCCGCCTTGTCGACGCGCCACGCGGCGCGTATCTCGCCGTCACCGACGTCCCGGGCGCCCAGCGGCCGGCCGTGTCGGCAGGCATTGCTGAGGAGTTCGGAAAGGATCAGTACGGCATCGTCCACGACCGATTCGGACACCCCGCTGATGCGCAGCTGCTCGCGCATCCGGTGCCTCGCCTCGCCCACGCCCGCAGGACCATGGCGAATGTCCATGCACGACGACGTGGGCACTTCCTGTGCCATCACCAACGCCACCCCCGGAACCTCCTTAGCCCCACGCCATGGTCTGGATGCCCCAATGGCCTGGACCGGAAACCGCCGGCAGACACCCCTCTGACGCATTCATGACCAACGAATGCGGACCGGATGCGCCGGGGCACACCCTGTCACGGCGGGGGTTCCTGGGGCTGGTGTGCAAAACGGGACGTCAGCGCCCGAGTTGTGACAGAACCTGGCGCGGTCTGTTCGTGATGATCGCTTCTACACCCAGATCAGCGCATAGCTGAACATCATCCGGTTCGTTCACGGTCCATACGTGTACGGAGTGGCCCGCGGCCTGGAGCTTGCGGATGAAGCCGGGATGGTTGCGCACGATCCGCATGGCGGGCCCCGCGATCCGCACGCCCGCGGGCAGTCGGCCGTCGCGCATCCGGGGCGAGATGAACTGCATCAGGTACACGGTCGGGACCGTCGGGGCGGCCGCCCGTACCCGGTGCAGGGAGCGTGCCGAGAAGCTCATGACCCGGACGGGGTGGGGGCCCTCCGCGGGCGGGGCGTCCAGCCCGAAGCGCTTGAGGAGGAAGAGCAGGCGCTCCTCCACCTGTCCGGCCCAGCGGGTGGGGTGTTTCGTCTCGATCGCCAGCTGTACGGGCCGGCCGGCGTCGGCCACCAGTTCCAGCAGCCGCTCCAGGGTGAGCACGGAGGTCCGCTCCGGGTCCGCGTCCCAGTCGGGGGACTCCTCGCGGTCCTTCCAGGAGCCGAAGTCGAGGGCGGCCAGTTCCGCCAGCTCCAGGGCCGAGACGGCGCCCCGGCCGTTGGAGGTGCGGTTCACACGGCGGTCGTGGACCAGTACCAGATGGCCGTCGGCGGTCAGCCGGATGTCGCATTCGAGGGCGTCGGCGCCGTCTTGGATGGCCTTCCGGTAGGCGGCCAGGGTGTGCTCGGGAGCATCCTCCGAGGCGCCGCGGTGGGCGACGACCTGGATGGGGTGCGGCGTAGCGTGGGTCACCCGGTCATGGTGCCACCGAGGAGTACCCGCGTGGCGGGTGACTCCTGGAGGTCTGTCCTATATGTCGGATATAAAGGGAGGCGGTAGACGCACAGGTCCGGCTTACAGTGCTCTGACGGGTCATGGGAAAGGCTTCACCCTGGAACTTCTGCGGCGCGTCGAACGTTCAGTCGGACCGATGCCCGGACGGTATCGGGGCGGTATCGCCTGATATTTCCAACAGCCGTGTTGGCCGTGTAAGCCGTGTGTGACGAGGAGAGAGCGCTGTGAGCACCGAGAACGAGGGCACCGCGGCCCCGACACCCCCCGCGGCCCCGTCCGCACCTCCCGTGCCGGTGGCCGCCTCCACACCCGAACCGGCCGCGCCGGCGCCCCAGGACGCTCCGGCTCCGGGCGCCGAGCACACCCAGCAGCTCCCTCCCACGCCGCCGGCGCCCCCCGCCGCGCCCCCGGCGTACGGCCACGAGCAGGCCCCGGCCGCCCCGCCGGTGCCCCCCGCCCAGCCGGCGGCACCCGCCGCGGCCCCGTACGGCGCGGAGGTCTGGCCCCCGCCGCCTCCGGCCGTTCCCTCGTACGGCGGAGGCCAGGGCGGCGGCGCCTGGGGCGTGCCGCTCACCGCCGAGGGCGCACCGCAGCCCAAGCCGAAGGGCCGGGGCGGTCTGATCGCGGCGGTCCTCGTGGCGGCCCTGCTCGCGGGCGGCGTGGGTGGCGGTGTCGGCTACTGGGCCGCCCAGCGCGACCACGGCGGCTCCGGCTCGACCACCATCAGCGCGCCCAACACCCCCAAGGACCTCAAGCGGGACGCGGGCTCCGTCGCCGGGCTCGCCGCCGCAGCACTGCCCAGCGTCGTCACCATCGAGGCCTCGGCCGGGGACGGCGAGGGCGGCACCGGTACCGGGTTCGTCTACGACGAGCAGGGCCACATCCTCACCAACAACCACGTGGTGGCCTCCGCCGCCAACGGCGGCAAGCTCTCCGCCACCTTCTCCGACGGCAAGAAGTACGAGGCCGAGGTCGTGGGCCGGGCCCAGGGCTACGACGTGGCCGTCATCAAGCTGAAGAACCCGCCGGCCAACCTCAAGCCGCTGGCGCTCGGCGACTCGGACAAGGTCGCGGTCGGCGACCCGACCATCGCGATCGGTGCCCCCTTCGGCCTGTCCAACACGGTCACCACCGGCATCGTCAGCGCGAAGAACCGTCCCGTGGCCTCCGGTGACGGCTCCGGCGGCAAGAACTCGTACATGAGCGCGCTGCAGACGGACGCCTCCATCAACCCCGGCAACTCCGGCGGTCCGCTGCTCGACGGCCGCGGCGCGGTCATCGGCATCAACTCCGCGATCCAGTCCGCCGGCAACGGGGGCTTCGGCGGCGGACAGGCAGGCTCGATCGGCCTCGGCTTCGCGATCCCGATCAACCAGGCCAAGAACGTGGCCAAGTCGCTGATCGACACGGGCAAGCCGGTCTACCCGGTGATCTCCGTCTCCGTGGACCTCCAGGCCAAGACCGACGGCGCCAAGATCTCCGAGCAGGGCGCCCCGGCCAACGAGCTGGTCGACCCGAACGGCCCGGCCGGCAAGGCGGGCCTCAAGCCCGGCGACATCATCACCGAGTTCGGCGGTAAGCAGGTCGACAGCGGCCCGACCCTGATCAGCCTGATCTGGACGTACAAGCCGGGCGACACCGTGAAGCTGACCTACCTGCGCGGCGGCAAGCCGAACACGGTCGACATCACGCTCGGCTCGCGGGTCGGCGACAAGTAGCCCGGGCCGCGAGCCGGCGGGGGAACGCCGCTCGACGGTGACTTGATGTGAGGGGCCGTGGCCGGGAATCCGCCTACGGCCCCTCCCAACATCCGCTTATGCTTCGCTGGTGTTCGATTCACGGCACATACGGACATTCCACGAAGTGGTGGCCGCGGGCTCGTACTCGGCCGCCGCTCGCGTTCTGGGCTACACCCAGCCCGCGATCACCCAGCAGATGAAGGCGCTCGAACGCGCCGTCGGCACACCGCTGTTCACCCGGGTGGGCCGGAAGATGAAGCTCACCGAGGCCGGGGAGTCGCTGGCCCGGCACGCCGAGTCGATCCTCGGCAGCCTCTCGGCCGCCGAGGCCCAGCTGAAGGCGTACACGAGGCTGCGCACCGGTCGGGTGCGGGTCTGCGGATTCCCCAGCGCCAACGTCACCCTGGTCCCGGAGGCCCTCAGCGGCCTCGCCAAGGACCACCCCGGAGTCCAAGTGGAGCTCCTCGAAGGGGAGCCCCCCGAGTCCCTGCGCAGGCTCCAGCGCGGCGAGTGCGACATCACCCTGGCCTTCACCTACCCAGGGCTGCACGAGGAGGTCCCCGAGGAGGTCGCCGAGGTCAGGCTGCTGGAGGACCAGCTGACGGTGCTGCTGCCGACCGGCCACCCGCTCGCCCGGCGACGGGCGGTGCACCTGGCGGACCTCGCCGAGGAGCAGTGGATCGCGGGCTGCCCGCGCTGCCGGGCGAACCTGCTGCACGAGTGCGCCGAGCTGGGCTTCGTGCCCGACATCCGCTTCGCCACGGACGACAACCTCGTGGTCCAGAGCCTGGTCGCGCAGGGGCTGGGCGTGGCGATGATGCCCGCGCTGGTCCTGCCCTCGCTCTCACTGAGCCGGGTCTGCGGCCGGGTGCTGGAGCCCGCCGCCCGCCGCCACATCGCCGCGTACGTCTACCGCGACCACCTGCGGATCCCGGCGACGGCCGTGGTCCTGGACGAGCTGAAGCGCGTGGCCTCGAACCGCGTCGGCTGCTGAGCCCAGGGCAGGTGCCCATCACCCCGATCCATAAGCAGGAGTTGGGATTTCAGGTCATAACTGTCGTTGGACGTGATGAATCGGCCGTCGGACGCTGCTCCTATGACCACCACCACGCCGGCCCGCACGACCACGAGGATGGCCGCCCTCGTCAGTGAGATCCGAACGGTCGTGGACCGGGGGCTGGCCCCCGACCTGACCGCCTACCTCGTCGGCGAGCGTCTCGCCCCGCACCTCGGGGCGTCCGACCTCCTGACCGCGGAACAGCAGGAGGGCGATCCGGACCACTACCGGCAGCACATCCTGCACGCCGAGGCGGACGGCAGCTTCTCGGTGGTCGCCCTGGTCTGGATGCCCGGTCAGGAGACCTGCATCCACGACCACGTGTCGTGGTGCGTGGCCGGTGTGCACCAGGGCGAGGAGAGCGAGCGCCGCTACCGGCTCGCCCCCGGTCCGGACGCCGCGCGGCTGGTGGCCACCGAGGACGTGGTCAACGCCCAGGGCGAGGTCTGCGGCTTCGCCCCGCCCGGAGACATCCACCGGGTGCGCAACTCCTGTACCGGCAAGGCGATATCGATCCACATCTACGGGGCGGACGTCTCCCGCCTGGGCAGCAGCATCCGCCGCGTCTACACGCTCCCCGTCGACTGATGGCCCTCCTCCACCGCCCGCAGACCGAGGCGGCACCCGTTGTTTCACGTGAAACACCCACCTCCTGGCCGGGCTTGGGCCTGGCGGCCGCCGGCGCCCTGGTGGCCTGGTGCGTGCACCGGCTGGTGCCCGGCATCCCGATGCTGACCGCCTCGGTGGTACTCGGGATCGCCGTGGCCCACGTCCCCGGAGTACGGACCGTCGTCCGCGGACCGGCCCGCCCGGGCCTCTCCCTGGCCGGGCGGCGGCTGATGCGGATCGGCATCGTGCTGCTGGGCCTGGGGCTCGGCCTGGACCAGGTGGTCCGGCTGGGCTGGGCGACGGTGGCCATGGTGACCGCGGTGGTCGCGGCAACGTTCTTCGGCACGGTCTGGCTGGGCCGCCGCCTCGGGCTCCCCGGAGACCAGCCCCTGCTGATCGCCACCGGGTACTCCATCTGCGGGGCCTCGGCGATCGGCGCCGTGAGCGAGGTGTCCGGGAGCGACGAGGAGGACGTGGCCGCCTCGGTGGCCCTCGTCACGCTCTGCGGGACCCTCGCCATCGCCGTACTGCCCTTGCTTCAGGGCCCCTTGGGCCTCTCCGACCTGTCCTTCGGCCGCTGGGTGGGCGCCAGCGTCCATGACGTCGGCCAGGTGGTGGCGACCGCCCAGACCGCCGGCCCCGGCGCGCTCGGCGAGGCCGTGCTGGTCAAGCTGATGCGGGTGGCCCTGCTGGCCCCCCTGGTGGCGGCCGTGGCCTTCTCCATGCGGGCCCGGCGGCGCGGGGTGCGCACCTCCTCCGGGAAGCGTCCGGCGCCGGTGCCCCTGTTCGTCCTCGGGTTCCTGGCGGCGGCCGCGCTGCGTGCGACGGGCCTGCTGCCCCACCTGGCCCTGGACTGGGCGCACACGGCCCAGGAGGCCCTGCTGGCCGCCGCCCTGTTCGGTCTGGGCAGCGCCGTCCACCTGCCGACCCTGGCCCGCACCGGTGGGCGCGCAGCCCTGCTGGGCCTCGGGGCCTGGGTGGTGGTGGCGGGCGTCTCCTACGCCGGGGTGCTGGTGACCACGTGACGGCCCGACCCGGGGGGAGTTGGCCATTTCCTGGCCGGAACCGACCGAACGTCCGGACCGCCCCCTGACTTCTCGGGCCCCCCGTGCGAACCTGCCCGCGCAAGCAGCACAGCCGCACAGCCGATCCGCACCGACAACTCTTCACCCCACCCTGCCCGGCTCCGTCCGGTCCGGGCACGGCAGAAGGAGTCCTGCGTGAATCGTCATCGCACGGCGCTGTCCATCCTCCTCGCCGCCGGCACCCTGCTCGCAGGCGCCCTGACGGCGGCCTCTCCCTCGGCGGCCGCACAGGCGCCGTTCTCGTTCAGGCCGCTGCAGACCCCTGGCTTCTGGACGGCCGAGCGGATGCGCCAGGCCACCCCGCTCGACGTGACGGCCGCCCCGGGCGGGACGCGGCCGCTCCCCGCGCCGGCGGCCCCGCCGACCCGGGTGGCCCCGACCTCCCCCACGGCGTTCCCGCAGGCCGGCGGCGCCTGGACGGGCGGCGGGACGGTCGTGAGGACCTCGGGCCGGGTGTTCTTCACCTTCCAGGGCCGCACGGCTTCCTGCTCGGGCGACTCCATCACCAGCCAGAACGGCAGCACGGTCATCACGGCCGGGCACTGCGTGAAGTACCAGGGCGCCTGGCACACCAACTGGATCTTCGTCCCCGGCTACGACAACGGCAACGCCCCGTACGGCCAGTGGGCGGCCACCAAAACCCTCGCCACCGACCAGTGGGCGGCGAGCGAGGACATGAACATGGACGTCGGCCTCGCGGTCGTCGCCCCGCAGAACGGACGGACGCTCAGCCAGGCCGTCGGGGCGCAGGGCATCCTGTTCAACGGCGGCTACAACAAGAAGATGTACTCCTTCGGCTTCCCGGCGGCCGCGCCCTACGACGGCACCAAGCTCGTCTACTGCGGAGCCAACACGGGCAAGGACTTCCTGCTCACCAAGGACCACAGCATGTCCTGCAACATGACCGGCGGCTCCAGCGGCGGCCCCTGGTTCCAGGACTTCGACGAGTCGACGGGCCTGGGCACCCAGGTCTCGGTGAACAGCTTCGGCTACAACTTCCTGCCCAACACCATGTTCGGCCCGTACTTCGGCCCGGAAGCCAAGGCCGCCTACGACAAGGCCCAGACGTCCTGACACCCGGACACCCCGACCCCGCCACGGGCAACTCCCACCCCACCCACCCCCACATCCCGGTACTCTGTACCGGCCAGGTGGGTTGCCCGAGCGGCCTAAGGGAACGGTCTTGAAAACCGTCGTGGCGCGAGTCACCGTGGGTTCAAATCCCACACCCACCGCAATGGAACGGCCCCTGACCAGGATCCCTGGTCAGGGGCCGTTCCGCGTGCGGGGGCCGGGGCTTGGTCCTTCCGGGTGGTGTTTGTCAGAAGATCGGCGCGCGTGGTGGGGGTCGTGCGGTTGCGGTCGCATCATGACGAATGTATTCAGATCCGCCCATCGGGACATCGGGAATCGAGGCGTTCGTCATGACCCACCGCACCACCGCCACCTCGCTCTGGACCTCGTTCCTGTCCCTGCTCGTGGCGCTCCTCGGAGCTCTCGGCCTGGTGGGCAAGCCGGCTCCGGCGGGTGTCGTGACGGCCGCGGCGGCCACTCCTTCGGCTCCCGTCGCGCGGCGGGCCGTCCCGGTTGCGCGGCGGACGTGGCGGGCGATGATGCGGGGCGGCGCGCTGCCTCCGACGATCAAGCAGCGGATCCGGGCCGAGGCCCACGGCAAGAGCCCGTCGGTGCGCCGTTCCGCGACCGCAGCCGCGCTCGCCCCTGACCGGGATCAGGTCGCACTCGCCGCGTAGCGGGGGCTTGCTCCGGCGGATTCCGGGGGCGCGCGGGGGGCGTGAAGCTTGGTACGGCAGGGCCGCAGGGCCGGGAGACGGTGGGGTTCCCGGACGGAGCGGCCCTTTTCGGCATGTCCGGGTCGAGTCGGTTTGGCGGAACGATTCCTCTGCCGCGTCGCACGGGATTCCCCCGTGACCAGAGCGATGAGTTGGGGCAGCAGGGGCGCACACCGTGTTTATCCCTTGTTGGTCATGCTTGCGGGGGAATAGCAGGCTGCGGGGTGGTTCGCCGGGGATTCGGTGGGCAACTCTGGATTCGCGACGTCGTCAGCACCACCAACGACCGAGGCGGTCGGCCAACTGCCTTGGGATGAACCCGACTTCGGTTTTCTGGAGGACTCAGAATGGCAAGCATCCGTACCGCCCGCGTCATCGCCGCCGTCGCCTCGCTCCCCCTCGCCGCCGCCCTGTTCGGCGGGGTCGCGGCGGCCGACAACGGCTCGTTCGCGAACGACGGATCGAATGCGAGCGTCGCCAGCGTCATCGGCAGTGGCGTCGGCGGCAACAACCACGGCAACTCCTCCACCTCCCAGCAGGTGGCCACCGGCGCCGGCGCGTCGAACCAGAACAACACCGCCCAGGTCAACGGCTCGGCCTACACGGCGATCCACCAGGCCAACTCCAACGTGGCGGTGAACTTCTTCCCGTGGTGGTAGGGGCCTCCTGAACCGCGCAGACCGCTGAGGGCGCCCGTACGACCGGACCGGCTGGGGTCCGGTAGTGCGGGCGCCCTCCCGCGCGCGGGGCTCCGTACGGCCATCGCCGCGCCTCCCGACCTTGACATCCCCGGTAAATCTGACGGACAGTCAGGTTCACTCGTCCGATGCGAAGCCGGGAGGCCAGCGCCGTGCACCTCGCTCCGTCCGAAGGGCAGTCACGGCTACGCGCCGAACTGCGCGAGTACTTCCGGGACCTGCTGCCCGACGGGGTCCCCGACGACCCGGCGGCCCAGCGCGCCCTGCTGCGCCGGATCGGCGACGACGGCCTGCTCGGCCTGGGCTGGCCCGTCGAGTACGGAGGCCAGGGCCGCGGCCCCGACGAGCAGTTCGTCTTCTTCGACGAGGCCTACCGGGCCGGGGCCCCCGTCTCCATGGTCACCCTCAACACCGTCGGCCCCACCCTGATGAAATACGGCACCCCGGAGCAGAAGGACCGGTTCCTCCCCGGCATCCTCCGCGGCGAGACCGTCTTCGCCATCGGCTACTCGGAGCCCGAGGCCGGCACCGACCTCGCCGCCCTGCGCACCCGCGCCGTCCGCGACGGGAGCGGCGACTGGGTGATCGACGGGCAGAAGATCTTCACCTCCAACGCCCAGAACGCCGACTGGATCTGGCTCGCCTGCCGCACCGACCCGCAGGCCCCCAAACACAAGGGCATCTCCATCATCCTGGTGCCCACCGACAGCCCCGGCTTCTCCTGGACCCCGATCGACACCGTCGGAGGCCTCACGACCACGGCCACGTACTACGACGGCGTCCGGGTCCCCGCCGGCCACCTCGTAGGCCCCGAGAACGGCGGCTGGGGCCTGATCACCAACCAGCTCAACCACGAACGCGTCGCCCTCGCCGCCATCGGCATGCAGGCCGAGGACTTCTACGAGGCCGCCCGCGCCCACGCCCGCACCCCCGACCCCGTCACCGGAGAACGCCCGGCCGACCGTCCCTGGGTCCGGGCGAGGCTCGCCGAAGCCCACGCCCGGCTGGCCGCCGTGCGCCTGCTCAACTGGCGGCTCGTCCAGGACGTCGGCGCGGGCACCCTGGCGCCCGGCGACGCCAGCGGAGTGAAGTTCCTCGGCACCGAGTCCGCCGTCGAGGTGTACCGGATCTGCCAGGAAGTGGTCGGCGAGGAGGCCCTCGTCCGCGGACCGCAGGCCTTCCTCGGCGGCGAGCTGGAGCGGATGAACCGGGCGGCCCAGATCAACACCTTCGGCGGCGGGGTCAGCGAGGTCCAGCGCGAGATCGTCGCCATGATGCGGCTCGGCATGAAGGGGAGGAAGCGATGACCGCGGGGAAGACGGCCGCCGACGCGGAGGCGGAGGAGGAACTGCTGCGGCGGCTCAAGTCCTTCGAGGGCCGGCCCGCCGCCACCGCGGCCCGCGCCAAGGACCCCGTCAACGAGCCCATGATCCGTCACTGGTGCGAGGCCATGGGCGACACCAACCCCGCCTACACCGGGCCCGGCGCCACGGCCCCGCCCACCATGCTCCAGGCCTGGACGATGGGCGGCCTCTCCGGACATACCAGCCGCGCCACCGCACACGACGAACTCTTCGCGCTGCTCGACGCCGCGGGCTGCACCTCGGTGGTCGCCACCGATTGCGAACAGGAGTACCTGCGCCCGCTGCGCCCCGGGGACACCGTCACCTTCGACGCCGTGATCGAGTCGGTCTCCCCGCGCAAGACGACCAAACTGGGCAGCGGCCACTTCGTCACGACCCGGATGGACGTCCACGCCAACGGCGAGCTCGCCGGGACGCACCGCTTCCGCATCCTCAAGTACGCCCCGGTCGCCAAACGGCCGCCGAAGCCAGAGGCGGCGGGGCCCCGGCGGCCGCGCCCCGTGGTCAACCGCGACAACCAGGGCTTCTGGGACGGAGTCAGGGAGCACAAGCTGCTGATCCAGCGCTGCACCGCCTGCGCGACCCTGCGCTTCCCCTGGCTGCCCGGCTGCAACGCCTGCTCCTCCCCCGACTGGGACACCGTCGAGGCGAGCGGCGCCGGCACCGTCTTCTCGTACGTCGTCATGCACCACCCCCCCTTCCCGGCCTTCGACCCGCCCTACGCGGTCGCCCTGGTCGAGCTGGCCGAAGGGGTTCGTGTGATCGGCAACATCACCGGGGTCCCCTACGACAAGGTCCGCATCGGCCTTCCCGTCCGGCTGGAGTTCCTCCGCGTCGACGACGCCCTCGAACTCCCCGTCTTCCGCGCAGAGGCGGGCTGACATGGACTTCCACCCCACCGAGGAACAGGCCGCCGCGGCGGCCCTGGCCGCCCGGATCTTCGACGACCTCGCCACCCACGAACGCCTCGCCGCGGCCGGCACCGGCAGCGACGCCGAACTGTGGAAGGCCCTGACCACCGCCGGCCTGACCGCCGCCGTGGAAGAGGTGGGCCTCCTCGGCCTGGTCCTCCTCCTGGAGGAACAGGGCCGCACCACCGCCCAGGTGCCCTACGCCGCCACCTGCGCCTACGGGATCCTTCCCGTGGCCGCCCACGGCAGCCCCGCACAGCGTGACCGCCTGCTGCCCGCCCTCGGCTCCGGCGAGGCCGTCGCCACCGGCGCCTTCCCCGAGCGCCGGTCGGTCACCGCCACAGCGGAGGGCCGCCTGACCGGCACCGTCCCCGCCGTCCCGTGGCTGCGGGACGCCACCCACGTCCTGGTCCCGGACCGCGACCGGGCCCTGTGGCTCGTGCCGACGGACGGGCCCGGCGTCGGGACGCGGCCGGTGGAGACGACCGCCCCCTGGTCGGCGGGCCGCCTCACCCTGACCGGCGCCCCGGCCGAACGGCTCGGCGGCCCGGACGCCCACGACGCGGTACTGGCCGCCGCCCGCACCGCCTTCGCCGGGCTCCAGGCGGGCGTCTGCGCGGGCTCGCTCGCCCGCGCCGTCGAGTACACCTCGACCCGCGAGCAGTTCGGCCGCCCGCTGTCCACGAACCAGGGCGTCATGCTCCGCGCGGCCGACGCTCACATGGACACCGAAGCCATCCGGGTGACCGCGTACGAGGCGGCCTGGCGGATCGACGAAGGGCTCCCGGCACGCGAACACGCCCTCACGGCGGCCTGGTGGGCCTCCGAGGCGGGCAAACGCGTCGTCCACGCGGGCCAGCACCTGCACGGCGGCACGGGCGCCGACCTGGACCACCCCGTCCACCGGCACTTCCTGTGGGGGCGGCAGCTCGACGCCTACCTGGGCTGCGGCAGCGAGCTGCTGTCCGAGCTGGGCGCCCTCATATCCGAGGGCGAGACCCCGGACGGGGAGCGAGACGCGGAGCAAGAGGGGGAGGACGCATGAACGTCGGCGACGCGCTGCCGCCGCTGGAGATCCCGGTCACCCGCACCCTGATCGTCGCGGGCGCCATCGCCTCCCGCGACTACCAGGACGTGCACCACGACGCGGAACTCGCCCGCGAGAAGGGCTCTCCGGACATCTTCATGAACATCCTGACCACGAACGGCCTCGTCGGTCGCTACATCACCGACCACCTCGGACCGCACGCCGTCCTGCGCAAGGTGGCCATCCGCCTGGGCGCCCCCAACTACCCGGGCGACACCATGACCCTCACCGGCACCGTCACCGCCCTCGACGGGGACACCGCCGAGATCCGGGTCGTCGGCGCCAACCGGCTCGGCCACCACGTCACCGGCACCGTCACCGTCACGCTGGGGGTCGGGGCATGAGCGTCCGCCTCCGCGACGACCTGGGCGGCCGCGCCGCCATCGCCGGCATCGGCGCGACCGAGTTCTCGAAGGACTCCGGCCGCAGCGAGCTCAAACTCGCCGTCGAGGCGGTGCACGCCGCCCTCGACGACGCCGGGCTCACCCCCGGCGACGTCGATGGCATGGTCACCTTCACGATGGACACCAGCCCCGAGATCACCGTCGCCCAGGCCGCCGGCATCGGGGAGCTCTCCTTCTTCTCCCGCATCCACTACGGAGGCGGCGCGGCCTGCGCCACCGTCCAGCAAGCAGCCCTCGCCGTCGCCACCGGGGTCGCCGAGGTGGTCGTCTGCTACCGCGCCTTCAACGAACGCTCCGGCCGCCGCTTCGGCTCCGGCGTCCAGCAGCGCGAGCCCTCGGCCGAGGGAGCGGCCCTCGGCTGGTCCCTGCCCTGGGGGCTGCTGACCCCGGCCTCCTGGGTGGCCATGGCCGCGCAACGCTACCTCCACGCCTACAACCTGACCCCCGAGGCCTTCGGCCACGTCGCCGTCACGGGCCGCGGGTACGCCGCGAACAACCCCGCCGCCTACTTCCACGGCAAACCCATCACCCTCGCCGACCACGCTGCCTCCCGCTGGATCGTGGAACCGCTGCGGCTGCTGGACTGCTGCCAGGAGACCGACGGCGGGCAGGCCCTCGTCGTCACCACGGCCGAGCGGGCCCGCGACCTGCGCCACGCGCCCGCCGTGATCACCGCCGCCGCCCAGGGCGCCGGCCGCCGCCAGGAAGGGATGACCTCCTTCTACCGCGACGGCCTCACCGGGCTCCCCGAGATGGACGTGGTCGCCCGGCAGCTCTGGCGCACCAGCGGGCTGCAGCCCTCGGACATCGACGTGGGCATCCTCTACGACCACTTCACCCCCTTCGTCCTGATGCAGCTGGAGTCGTTCGGCTTCTGCGGACCCGGTGAGGCCGCCGACTTCACGGCCGCCGCCGCCCTCCCGCTCAACACTCACGGAGGCCAGCTCGGGGAGGCCTACCTGCACGGCATGAACGGCATCGCCGAAGCCGTCCGCCAGCTGCGCGGCACCTCCGTCAACCAGGTCCCGGGGGCCGAGCACGTCCTCGTCACGGCCGGCACCGGCGTGCCGACCTCCGGTCTGGTCCTGGGCACCGACGCCTGACTCCGGTCCTGGTCGCGCGTCCCTCCTCCACCTACAGGAGGTGGGGCGCGGCCGGACCGTACAACCTGAGGGGGACCCGGCTTCGGCACCTGCGGGCGATTCCAGGCGCGGGCCGCGCTCCTAGCGTGGAGCCATGACCACGCCTGTGTGCACGCTCGCCTCGAACCCGACGCCGTACCCGTCGTTCTCGGCGTACGTCCGGACCCGTGGCACGGCCCTGATGCGCACCGCGCGCTCCCTGACCGCCAACCCGTGCGACGCCGAGGACCTGCTCCAGACCGCCCTCGCCAAGACCTACGTCGCCTGGGAGCGGATCGAGGACCACCGGGCCCTGGACGGCTACGTCCGCCGGGCCCTGGTCAACACCCGCACCTCGCAATGGCGCAAGCGCAAGGTCGACGAGTTCGTCTGCGAGGAGCTCCCCGAGACCGAGGAGCAGTCCTGCGCCGACCCCGCAGAGGCGCAGGTGCTGCGCGACGCCATGTGGCGGGCGGTGACCCGGCTGCCCGACCGCCAGCGGGCCATGGTCGTCCTGCGGTACTACGAGGACCTGAGCGAGGCGCAGACGGCCGAGCTGCTCGGGGTCTCGGTGGGCACGGTCAAGAGCGCCGTCTCGCGGGCCCTGGTCAAGCTCCGCGAGGATCCGGAGCTCATCCCGGTCCGCTGAGACGTCCGCGGAGGCGTCCGCTGAGACGTCCGCGGAGACGTGTTTCACGTGAAACATCGGCCAGAGAACGGCCCCGGACAGTGATCGACCAGCCTGTTTGTACTCCCGGGTAGTGACATGCCGACCGGTACGTGCGCAGAATCGGCAGCATCCGACAGCCGCCGCAGCGCCGCAGCGCTCACCGGGAGGACGCTTTGCTGAGCACCATGCAGGATGTACCGCTGCTGATCTCGCGGATCCTGGCCCACGGGTCGACGATTCACGGAGACTCCCAGGTCACGACCTGGACCGGCGAGGCCGAGCCGCACCGGCGCAGCTTCGCCGAGATCGGCGTCCGCGCCGCGCAGCTCGCGCACGGCCTGCGCGACGGACTCGGAGTCCGGCAGGACGAGCGGGTCGCGACGCTCATGTGGAACAACTCCGAGCATGTCGAGGCGTACTTCGCGATCCCGTCCATGGGCGCGGTCCTGCACACGCTCAACCTGAGGCTGCCCCCCGAGCAGCTGGTCTTCATCGTCAACCACGCGGCGGACCGGGTGGTGCTGGTCAACGGCACCCTGCTGCCGCTGCTGGCGCCGTTGCTGCCGCACCTGCCGACCGTCGAGCACGTCGTCGTCGTGGGCATCGGCGACCGCTCCGCCCTCGAGGGGCTCGACGTCCAGGTGCACGAGTACGAGGAGCTCCTGGAAGGCCGCCCCGCGCACTACGACTGGCCCGAGCTGGACGAGCGCCAGGCCGCGGCCATGTGCTACACCTCCGGCACCACGGGGGAGCCCAAGGGCGTCGTGTACTCCCACCGCTCGGTCTACCTGCACTCCATGCAGGTCAACATGACCGAGTCGATGGGCCTCACCGACCACGACACCAGCCTGATCGTCGTGCCGCAGTTCCACGTGAACGCCTGGGGCCTGCCGCACGCCACCTTCATGACCGGCATCAACATGCTGATGCCGGACCGCTTCCTGCAGCCCGCGCCGCTCGCCGAGATGATCGAGCGGGAGAAGCCCACGCACGCGGCGGCCGTCCCCACCATCTGGCAGGGGCTGCTCGCCGAGGTGACCGCGCACCCGCGTGACCTGAGCTCGATGAAGCAGGTCACCATCGGCGGCGCCGCCTGTCCGCCCTCCCTGATGGAGGCCTACGACAAGCTCGGCGTCCGCCTCTGCCACGCCTGGGGCATGACGGAGACCTCGCCGCTGGGCACCATGGCGCACCCGCCGGCCGGGCTCACGGCCGAGGAGGAGTGGCCCTACCGCGTCACCCAGGGCCGCTTCCCGGCCGGGGTCGAGGCCCGTCTCATCGGCCCCGCCGGAGACGTGCTGCCGTGGGACGGGGAGTCGGCGGGCGAGCTGGAGGTCCGCGGCAACTGGATTGCCGGCGCCTACTACGGCGGCGCCTCCGGCGAAGCCCTGCGGCCCGAGGACAAGTTCAGCGCCGACGGCTGGCTGAAGACCGGGGACGTAGGTGTGATCAGTGCCGCCGGCTTCCTCACCCTCACCGACCGGGCCAAGGACGTCATCAAGTCCGGTGGCGAGTGGATCTCCAGCGTCGAGCTGGAGAACGCGCTCATGGCCCACCCGGAGGTCGCCGAGGCGGCCGTCGTCGCCGTCCCCGACGAGAAGTGGGGCGAGCGCCCGCTGGCCACCGTCGTCCTCAAGGAGGGGGCCACGGCCGACTACGAGGGACTGCGCGCTTTCCTCGCCCGGTCGATCGCCAAGTGGCAGCTGCCGGAACGCTGGACGATCGTCGAGGCGGTGCCGAAGACCAGTGTCGGCAAGTTCGACAAGAAGGTGATCCGCAAGCAGTACGCCGACGGTGACCTGGACGTCACCACCCTCGCGTAGGGGCCGGTACGGCGGACCTGCCGCCCGTCAGCCGCGTGTCAGCCACGGACGCAGCAGCCGGCTGACGGCGGGCATGGCCACGTAGGTCATCAGGGTGCTGAAGACGGCCGCGAAGGCGGCCGTCCGCAGCACGAAGTTCAGGTTCACCAGGTACGGCCCGAGCACCGCGTTGCCCAGCAGCGAGATCGGGAAGATGGCCAGCCCGGAGCTGATCGCCATCTTCCACCGCGGCGGCGCGGGCCGGGTCGTGCCCGGCTTCGCGAACCAGGTCTCCATGCCCTGGAGCTCACGCCGGGCTATCTCGGTGTGGTGGTGGCCCTCGCAGTTGGCGAACCACCCGGCCCGTTCCGGCGACTCCTGCCACCGGGCGAGCGCTTCCTGGTCGCGGAAGCGGTGGACGAGGAACCAGGGCGCGCCCTCGGCGGCGGGCCGGAACAGCCCGTAGCCGAGGTGGTCCGGGAACCGTGCGGCGGTCTCCAGGATGCCGCGCGCCCAGCTCTCGAACGCCTCCTCGTAGCCCGGCTCCACCTGCCGCGCGATGAGCAGGCTCACCTCTCCGTTGTCGGCGGGGACGCTGTGCTCGGTCGTGTCGGTGATGGCCATCGGACCAGGATGGCTAGTTGGTGCCGATCTTGGCCAGGAGGTCCACGATGCGGCCCTGCACGTCCGCGGTCGTCGACCGTTCGGCGAGGAACAGCACGCTCTCCCCGGAGGCCAGCCGCGGCCGGTCGCCCGGCTGGATGCCGGTGGCCGTGTAGACGACCAGCGGGGTGCGGTTGAGCTGCCCGTTGGCGCGCAGCCAGTCCACGATCCCGGCCCGCCGGCGCCGGACCTGCATGAGGTCCATGACCACCAGGTTGGGCCGCATCCGGGTCGCCAGCTCCACGGCGTCGGTGTCCGCGCCCGCCCGTCCGACCTGGAGGCCGCGCCGCTCCAGCGCGGCCGTCAGGGCGGTGGCGACCTCGTCGTGCTCCTCGATCAGCAGCACGCGGGACGGGTGCTGCTCGCTGTCGCGCGGGGCGAGCGCCTTGAGCAGGACGGCCGGATCGGCCCCGTACGCCGCCTCGCGCGTGGCGTGCCCCAGCCCGGCCGTGACCAGGACGGGAACCTCGGCGGCCATCGCGGCCTGGCGCAGGGACTGCAGCGCCGTCCGGGTGATCGGGCCGGTCAGCGGGTCGACGAACAGCGCCGCGGGGAAGGCCGCGATCTGCGCGTCCACCTCCTCGCGGGAGTGCACGATCACCGGGCGGTAGCCACGGTCGCTGAGAGCCTGCTGCGTCTGGGGGTCCGGGGCCGGCCACACCAGCAGCCGGCGCGGGTTGTCCAGCGGCTCGGGCGGCAGCTCGTCGTCCACGGGACGCGGCACGGGACGGTTGACCACCTCGACCGCGCCGCCGGGCCCGTCGAGGGGCTCGGGGCCCTCGGCGGCACCCGCCTCGGGGGCTCCTATGGCGAAGGCCCGCCCCTGGGGCGCGGGTTCGGCGAGCCTGCGGCGCCGGCCGGAACCGGATCCGCCGGGACCGGCCGTGCCCGGGTCGACGGCGATGCCCTGGCCCAGGGTGCCGAGCGCGCGCACGCTGATCGGCTGGCCGCTCGTCTGGGTGTCCCCGGACTGCCGGGCACCGGGTACGGACGCCGCCGCGGCCTCCGCGTCCTCCGGTGCGGTGCGGGCCGCCGGAACGGGCCAGGCGGGGGTCGGGGGCAGCGCACGGCGCCGCCCGGTCGGCAGCGCGGGCTCCTCACCCGAGGCGGCCGGGGGCTGCGGGTCGGGCGACGCGGGTGAGCCGAGCACGCGGCGCGCACGGCGTCCGCCCGCGCCGTCGGTGTCGGTCTCGCCGGAGCCGCCCGGAGCGGCCGGGGTCGGTCCGGCGGGCAGCGCGAAGCCGCCCTCGGGCGCGATGGGCCGGGGCGCGGCGG
>NZ_JBHVUQ010000001.1:144451-161166 GCF_042884105.1 Streptomyces sp. NPDC058157 | reverse complement strand
GCGCGGCCCAGAACGCCGCGGCCGCGGCCAACGCCGCCGCCGACGCGGCCGCCTCCGCCGGCAGCGCCAAGACCCAGGCCGACGAGGCCCGGGCGGCGGCGGCCGAGGCCGACGCGGCCGCCGCACGAGCGGCCCGGGCCGCGTCCCTCTCGCAGACCCTGGCGAACCGGGCCTCGACCGCCGCCGGTGCGGCACGCGACGCCGCCAACAGCGCCGCAGACCATGCGGAGAAGGCCGCGGCCGCGGCGGACGACGCGGCGGCGAACGCGGGCAAGGCGATCGAGTACGCCAAGCGGTCCACCACCTACGCGGAGGCCGCGCTGCAGGCCGCCAACACGGCGGCCGACGCGGTCAAGGAAGCCCAGGCCGTGGAACGGGCGGCCCGCGACGCGGAGACCGCCCGCATCGCCGAGGACACCGCGATGGGAGTCGAGGAGGCCCGCCTCAGGGCACAGGCCGAGACCGAGGAGATCGCCCGGACGGCCCGGGAGCGCACACAGGCCGACAGGACCGCCACGGACATCAAGGACCTCGTCGCGACCGCCTCCGAGGCGTTGCGCCGCGGGGACCTGGACGCGGCCGTCTCGGCCGGCCGGAAGGCCGCCGTACGGCTGCTCGACTCACCGGGCACCTGGACGAGCGACGCCGCGGAGTTCGCGCTCGCCGGCGCCGAACAGGACGTCGTCAACTGGATCGACACCGACCGTCTCCTCGCCGAGCGGCAGGACGACCGGGAGACCGTGCTCGCCATCGCCACGACGGCAGGCTCGGAGGTCGCCGCGGCCGCCCACCGGGCACTGGCGAGCGACGACCCGGACGCGGCGCGCGATTTCCTCACCCAGGGGGTCATCGAGGCCTCCGCCACGCAGAACCGCGTCAAGGTGTTCGAGCTCCTGCAGCAGAACCCGGGCGGCAACGTCAAGTCCAAGGCCGAAGCGGCCCTGGCCGACGGGAGCGCCGCCGTCCTGCACCGCTTCCTCACCGTCGAACTGGCGGAAGCGATGAAGGTCGACGACCAGGCCCAGGTGTTCGCGCTCCTCTCCTCCGGCGGCCCCTACATGAAGTCGGCCGCGCAGATCGTGCTGGAGGGCCCCGCCCGCATGCGGCGCGGCTTCGTCCTCCAGGACAGGTTCGACGTCGCCCGGCTGGACCAGGACCACGCCACCCACGTCTCCGCTATCCGCGCCTCGATCGCGCTCGCCGCGAAGGTCGCGGCGCGGGCCCTGGAGGACGCGGCGCTGGCGTCGAAGGTGGCGGCCGAGGCCCGTAAGGCCGCGGCGGAGGCGAGCCAGTGGGCCCAGAAGGCGCAGGGCCACGCCGCGGACGCCGAGACCGCGGCGCGGGACGCGAAGACGAACGCGGACGCCGCCGACCTGTCGGCGGCCGAAGCGGCCAAGTCGGCGGCGAGTGCCAAGCAGGCGGCCGCCGCCGCCCAGGTGGCCTCCCGCTCCGCGAACCACTCGATGCGGCAGGCCATGGCGTCGGCGCAGCAGGCGGCCTCCTCCGCGTCGAGCGCCCAGGCGAGCGCCGGCCGGGCGCGTGCCTCCGCGCTGCAGGCCGGCCAGGACGCGCGGGCCGCCGCCGACGCGGCCACGGCCGCCCGCCAGAGCGCCCAGGCCAAGCAGCGGGCCGAGGCCGTCGCGCGGGCGAAGCAGGCGGCCGAGGAAGCGAAGCGGAACGAGGCGAACGGCACCGACCCCGCGCAGACCACCGCCAACGACACCCCCTGGTACGTCGACCTGGGGCTCTGGCCCTCCGACACGGGGAGCGCCCAGGACTGGGCGAAGGTCACCAAACACTGGTCGACCATCGCCGGCACCGCCTCGATCATCGCCGCGCCGAGCGGCCCGCCCGCTCTCGTGCTCGGCGGAATCTCCGTGGGCCTCAAGGGGGTCAGCGCCTACTTCACCGGCCAGGCCTACGGCTGGGAGAGCAGCAAGTTCCACACCTCGCTCGGGGTGTTCCTGCTCGGCGGCCTCTTCCTCGGCAGGGCCGGCTACCTCGGCAAGTCAGGTGTGGCCAACACCGTGGGCGCCAGGATCAAGCACGTCGCGGGCGGCGCGGTGGGCACGGTGATCGGCTTGCTGACGTGGTAGCCCCCGGCCCGGCCCCCTCTGCCCCTCGTCCTCAACACCCGCCCCGGCGGCCCGCACCCCTGTACAGGAAAAGGAACAACGCAATGAAGCTCGTACGACGCGTCCTCGCGACCACCGCGGCGGCCGCGGCCTGCATCACCCTCGCCGTCACCACGACGCACGCCAGTGAGGCACCCGCCCGTGACACCGCCGCCGTGAGCGCCGACCTGCCGCCCTACGCGGTGGAGGACTTCGCGTACCCGGACGCCGCGAGGATCCAAGCCGAACTCGGCATCACCCTCAAGCGCGGCGACGGGCACATCGTGCTCGCCGACTGCGCCTCGGCCTCCGGGCTGATGGAGGTGTACTCCCGGACCCGGGGCAAGATCTGCTTCCGCGCCACCGGGAAGACCGGCCGCCTCAGCCTGGAGGTTCCGGCGGTGTACGGCATGAAGGGCGACGCCACCCACGCGGCCGACGTGACGCTGACCGCAGAGGGCAGCAAGCAGAACGTGACGGTGGCCCCGAACGAGTGGAAGGGCGTGGGGGAGGCCGCCGACCCCGAGCGCCGCGATCACGTCCTCGTCGAGATCACCGTCTCCTCGTAGCCCCCACCGGACGTCCGCCGGGGATCTCCCGCCGGACCGCCGCAGCCGACCCCCCCTCCGCCCGCCGTGCCGCCCGCCGTGCCGCGCGGGCGGAACACCCTGAACCGACCTTCCGGAGAACGTCATGTCGCACGTACGCAGTCACCGAGCATGGATCGGCGGGGCCGCCGCCGTCGCCGCGGTGGCCGGAGGCCTGCTGGCCTCGCCCGCCCATGCCCTGCAGGGCACCCCGGCCGATCAGGCCGCCCACTCGCACACCGCCCGCATCGTCATCGGCAACGCCGAGCGCGCCTGCACGGGCACACTCGTCGCCCCCCAATGGGTCCTGTCCGCCGCGAGCTGCTTCGCCGACGCGACCGGAACCGTCCAGGCCGGCGCCCCCAAGACCGCCACCACGGTCACCGTCGGCAGGACGGACCTGACCCAGGCCAGCCCCGGAGCAGCCGCCCGCACCGCGGTCCGGCTCGTCCCGCACCCCGAGCGGGACCTCGTCATGGTGAAGCTGGACACCGGCATCGCCAACCTGAAGCCGGCCGTCCTGGCCACCACCCCCGCGGGCGCCGACGAGGCCGTGCGGGCGGCCGGCTTCGGCCGGACCAAGACCGCCTGGGTCCCCGACCGCCTGCACACCGCTTCCTTCACGGCGGCGGCCAACGGCTCCGCCGACATCGCCCTGACCGCCTCCGGCGACGGGGCCGTCTGCCAGGGCGACGCGGGCGGCCCCGTGCTGCGCGAGAAGAACGGCACCCAGGAACTCCTCGCCGTCATCAGCCGTTCGTGGCAGGGCGGATGCCTCGGCACGCCCGCCACCGAGACCCGTACCGGCGCCGTCGCCACCCGCGTGGACGACGTGCGCCCCTGGATCGCGAGCACGTCCTACGCCGTTCCCGGCGACCTGACCGGCGACGGCAAGCCGGACCTCGTCGCGGTCGACGACGCCGGCAAGCTCCGCCTGTACCCCGGTACCGGAACCGGCGGCATCGTCGCGCCCACGATCATCGGCACCGGTGGCTGGGCGGGCGCCTCCGTGACGCACCGGGGCGACTGGAACGGTGACGGCATGGAGGACGTCGTCGCCCGCGTCGGCAACGAGGTCCGCGTCTACCCCAACCTCGGCGGCGGCACCCTGGGCGCACCGGTCAAGATCGCCGGCAGTCTGCCCGCCAACGCCCAGGTCGTCGCCATCGGCGACACCAACCGCGACGGGAAGCCGGACCTGGTCGTCAAGCACTCCAACAGGATCTTCCTGTACCCGGGCGTCGTGGGCGCCGACGCGGCCGTCGGCGCGCCCGTCGAGATCGGCAACGGCGGCTGGGACGTCATGGACCTGAGCGCGCTCGGCGACGCCAACAAGGACGGCCGCCCCGACCTGCTGGCCCGTGACACCCGTGACGGCGTCCTCTGGGCCTACCTCGGCCAGCCCGACGGGAAGACCTTCGGCGACCGCAACGAGTTCGGCCGCGCCTACACCGTCACCAGCCGGCCGCTCATCGCCGGGGCCGCGGACGCCGACCTCGACGGCACGGCCGACATGTGGGCCACCGCCGGCGACGGCACCCTCAAGTTCTACCGGGGCGGCACCGACATCCACGGCCCCGTCGACGGCCCGAGCATCCAGGTCGGCAACAGCGGCTGGGGCGCCGTCAAGTCCATCAGCTGACCCACCACCGGCCCCGGCAGGAACGTCCTGTCCGGGGCCGGTGGCCGTCGCCCCCACACCGGCGGGCCCTTCAACGGCTGGCTCGGCGTCGAGGTCTTCTTCCTCGTCAGCGGCTTCGTGATCTGCATGAGCACCTGGGGCCGCACGCTCGGGGGCTTCGCGATCTCGCGCATCTCCCGCCTCTACCCCGCCCATTGGACGGCCGTCGCGTTCACCGCCGGTGTGCTGTGGCTGCTGCGGGGCGTGACCTACAGCAACTGCGTGCTGTTCTGTGGCCTGTGGACGGCGGCGGGCGTCATCGCCCCCACCGCCGGCTCCGGTCTGCTCGACTTCTTCGCCGTGCCGCAGTTCGCCCCGTACTTCGTCGCGGGCATCGCCTTCCACCTGATGCGCCGCTTCCGGCCGACGCTGCTGTTGTGGGTGATTGTCGTCCTGCAGTTCCTGCTGGCGCAGACCTACGTCGCGGCGCGCCTCGACGCGAACGTGGACCACGACGCGCACGTCTGGCCCGCCCGCCTCGTGATCACTCTGGCCTTCGCGGCCATGGCCGCGATCGCCCTGGGTGCCCTCGACCGCGTCCAGTGGCGCCGGCTGCGGACCGCGGGCGCGATCACGTACCCGCTCTACCTCATCCACATGGTCGCGGAGCTGACCGTCATCCACCACTTCCGCGACCGCGTCCCCCCCCCGGTGCCGCTGGCCGGCGGCCTGACGGTCGCCATGATCACCCTCGCCAGGTTCATCCAGCGCTACGTCGAACGCCCCGCCACCCGACGCCTGCGAGGGAGCACCGGTAGCCGCATCGGCCGAGGCGGCGGGCGGCTAGGTCCTGTCGTCAAAGTCCCGCCGTCGCCCGGAGGGCGGCCTCGCGGCGTCTGGTGCGTGCTCTCGGTGCGCCGGGCGCAAGACCTCGTACTGGACGTACTTGGTCTGGCGCCCGGTGCGGCGAGAGCGCGTGCCAGGCGTCGCGGGGCAGGCGGGACTTTGACGACAGGGCCTAGCGTCCGCCGCCGCCGTGGTCGTACACCGTGACGGCCACGCCCTTCGCGCTCAGAGCCGCGCTGATCAGAGGCTCCACGCGGGACCACTTCCCGCCGGCCAGGCCGCAGCCGATGCGGGGCATGTGCACGGAGGCGCCCAGCTCGAGCGCGTGGCCGGCGAGGGCCGTCAGGCACCGCTCGAGGGCGTCGTAGCGTATGGGGACTCCTGAGCTTCCCGAGCGTATGCCGCGCTGGCCGATCATGTTGGCGACCCAGGTGTCGGGGCGTACGCGGACCAGGCGGACCGCGCCGAGGCCGAAGTCGTTGCCCGCGCGGCCCCGGTGCCAGGCGCGGTAGTCCGCCTCGGGCTCCGGCCAGCGTCGGGACACCGCCAGGACGAAGCCCTTCCCCCACCCGCCGAGGTCGTTGCACACGTGGGCGATGACCTTCGGTCCCTTGGCCTGCGGACTGGTGGCGTCCCCGCTGATGATCGTGATCGGCGTCATGCCACGACTCTACGTACCGCCACCGACACTCCCGGGGCGACGGTCGGCCGCCACCCTCACGTCCCGCATCCGCCCGTCAGAGGTGTTTCGAGAGGTCCGTCTTCAGCCAGGCCGAGGCGGCGTTGACCAGGATCTTCAGGGCGTCGCGCACGGAGATCGAGCCGTTGCGGCTGACGATGTGCAGGCCGAGGCCGTCCTCCATCGCCAGCAGGGCTTCCGCGACGGAGCGTGCGGAGGAATCCGCACGGAACTGCCGGGCGGCCAGTCCGCTGTCGATGATGCTCTCGTACAGCATGATCTCCCGGTCCCAGAGCGAGGTCATCAGCGCCGCGTGCTGCTTGCTCCGGGCCGCGAGCCCGTGCAGTTCGTACAGCATGCCGCAGACCTGGTCCTCGGGGTGGGACGGTAGCCCCGACTCGAAGGCCCGGATCAGGCGCTGGGCAGGGTCCACCACCCTGGACAGGGCCTGCATGCGGTGGTCCACGTAGCGGTTGACCAGAGCCCGGTGCACGTCGTACACGAGGTCGTCCGTCTCCGGGTAGTGGTACAGCACCGAGCCGGGAGACAGTCCGGCCCGGGACGCGATCTCCCGGATGGTGAGGGCGGACAGCCCCAGCTCCGCGATGCACTCCTCGGCCGCCACGACCAACTGTCTCTTGCGCTCCTCCGAGCGCGCCTGACGTGACATAGGTGCTTCCTCTCGACAGCAACGAGCCCGGTCGCAGCCGGCCACCCGATCACTCTACTGCACAGATGTTCAAGTCGTGAGGCCTGTCCCGGTGCATGTGACGGAGCCTCGCAGCGGGTGTCCGGGGTGGCTTTTCCTACTCCGCTTGTGGAATGAACCAGCAGGTCAACGGATACATACCTGTCACGTATCCCCTTCCGGTACCGGTCCTGTCGATCATTCGATCTTGACACTCAACTGGCCGTTGATGAACGCTAGATCAATCTCAGCCGGTCTCTGCGTCACCGGCTGAAGCGGGGGCGGGGACTCTCCCGGGGCGGGCCGTGGCCGTGAGCCGACGCCGCAATACGGACAACGCGAACTGGTAAGGGGCGGAACATGGGTGACGACGTACTCCTGCGACAGCTGACCAAGGAACGGCTCATGGAGGAGGCGGCCGACCGGACCGGGCTGTCGGACTTCGGGGAGACGGGCTTCGAAGAGGGCCTCGACGTCCTGCTCGCCTCACTGCACAAGACCGTCGACGCGCTGAGCCCGTACGGGAGAACGTGCGCGCGCGGCATGCCCCTCGCCGCCCTGGAGAACCGTCTGCACCTCACGGAGAACCTCCGGAGGAACCCGGACATCGCGCAGACCGAGATCCGCGAACCCGTGTTCATCCTGGGTCTGCCGCGGAGCGGCACCACACTGCTCCACAACCTCCTCTCCCTTCATCCCGCCCTCCGCGCACCGCTGTTCTGGGAACTCCAGTCCCCGGCCACGCCCCGGGGCCAGAGCCGGGAAGACCTCATCCGGAACACCCGGGCAGGGCTGGAACTGCAGCACCGGAACACCCCGAGCTTCCGCTCCATCCACCTCCAGTCGGCCGAAGGGCCGGAGGAGTGCACCTGGCTCCTCATGAACGAACTGCGCAGCTTCCTCTTCGCGTTCTGCTTCGACGTGCCGGACTACGTCCAGTGGCTGCTGTCCACCGGGATGGAATCCGCGATCCGGTCCCACCGCAGCCAGCTGCAGCGGATCCTCTGGAGGCGCCCCGGAGGCACCCTCGTACTCAAGGACCCCTACCACGCGCTGAATCTCAACGAGATCAACACGGTGTACGGCGACGCGCGTTACATCCACCTCCACCGTGATCCCGCCGAGGTGCTCGGTTCGCTCTGCAGCCTCAACGAGAGCGTCCGCAAACTGTCCTACGAGAACCAGCCGGTCCACACCTACGGCGCGGAACTCGGTGCGCTGATCAAGCGGCTGCTCGTCGCCCAGCAGGAGTTCCAGCAGGCGAACGCAGTCGACGGCAGGTCCCTCGACATCGCGTACAGCCGCCTCGCGGCCGATCCCGTCGGCACCGCGTGCACGATCATGGAGTTCCTGAAGCTGGAGGTCACCGCCGAGACCGAGCGGCGCCTCACGGAGCACGTCGCGGAGTTCCACCAGCACAAGTACGGAGTCCACCGCTACTCCCTCGACAGGTTCTGCGTGGACGAGGAGGAGCTCGTGCGCGAACTGCGGGACGTGGCAGCCGGCAACCCGGCAGGGCGGACGTGGTGAACACGGTGACCCGGCCCGCAGGCGCGGGCTTTCCGTACCGGCTGGTCGCCACCGACCTCGACGGGACGCTGCTGCGGGCCGACGACACGGTCTCGGCGCGGACGCGTGACGCACTCGCCCGCGCGGGCGCGGCCGGTGCGGCGCACATCGTGGTCACGGGGCGCTCCGTGCCGTGGACCCGGCCCATCCTGGAGGCCTTGGACTACCGGGGCATAGCGGTGTGCGGGCAGGGCGCTCAGGTCTTCCACGCGGGCGAGCGGCGGCTGATCACGTCGGTCCGGCTCGGGCGGCGGTCGGCGGATCTGGCCCTGTCGAAGATCGAGGCCGAGATCGGCCCGCTGGCCCTGGCCGTGAGCCGGGACGGGCTCGACGGCGCGGTGGTCGCCACCGCGGACTACCACAGGCCCGGCGAGGGGGAGGAGACGGCGCACCCGCTGCCCTACGTTCCGATGAAGGACCGGTCGGATCTGTGGGCGGAGCCGCTGAACAAGGTCTACATCCAGCATCCGGAGCTCGGCGACGACGCTCTCGCCGCCGTGGCGCAGCGGGTCGTGGGTGATCTGGTGGGGGTGGTGATGGCCGGCGAGGGCGTCGTGGAGCTGCTGCCCCGGGGACTGACCAAGGCGACGGGGCTCGAGCTGGCCGCACGCAGGCTCGGGCTGGTCGGGGAGGACGCGATCGCCTTCGGTGACATGCCCAACGACATCCCGATGTTCGGGTGGGCGGGGCACGGGGTGGCGATGGAGAACGCGCACGGCGATCTGAAGGCCGTGGCGGACGAGGTCACGGCGTCACACGAGGCGGACGGGATCGCGATCGTCCTCGAACGGCTGCTCACGGGCTGAACCATCGGCGACACGACGGCCGGGCGCATCGACCGGGCACGCGAGGGCGTGCCCGGTCGGACCCGTTTCCGGAGAGCGCGGCCGATCCCGCTCGCCCGCGGGACCGGACCGCTTCTCACCGGGCGGTGCGGTCGCGGACGAGGGCGGCGAGGCGGCCCAGGCCCAGGTCGATCTGTTCGGGGGTCAGGACGCTGAAGGAGAGCCGTATCTGGTGCGTGCCGCCGGATCCCGCGTAGAAGTGCCGCATCGGCGTCCACAGCACCCCGAAGCGGGCGGCGGAGTATTCGAGCACGGCGTCGTCGGTTTCGAAGGGCAGGGTCACGACGGCGAACATGCCGCCGCCCGGGACGTTCCAGCTGACCCCGGCCGCGGGGTCGGGGAAGTGCCGGCGCAGGCCGTCGAGCACGGCCTGCAGGTTGCGGGCGTACACCTCGGCCTCGCGCCGGGTGGCGGAAGCCATGCTGCACGCGTTCTCCAGGAGCTTGCCGCCGATCACCGCCTGCGAGATGGTCGAGGTGTTCAGCGTGAGCATGCTCTTGAGCTTGGCGAGCTGATCGGCGAGCAGCGGGCCGTCACCGGAGGTGACCCCCGCGACGGGCTGGTCCGCGACGACGTAGCCGACCCGGGCGCCGGGGAAGACGGTCTTGGCGAAGGAGCCCACGTAGACGACGCCCCTGCGCCGGTCGAGTGACTTCAGGGTGGGCAGGCGTTCGGCGCCGGCGTTGAACAGGGAGTAGGGGTTGTCCTCGATCAGCAGGACGTCCTCCGCCGCGGCGACCTCCAGCAGCCGTTCGCGGTCGGCCAGGCTCATGCTCAGTCCGCTGGGGTTGGCGAAGTCGGGCACCACGTAGCAGGCGCGCGGCCGCAGCCCCGCCGCGCGGGCGCCGCGGACCTGGGTGACGAGGTCGTCGACGTCGATGCCGCCGGAGCCCTCCCGCACGGGGAGCACGGGCATGTCCATCAGCCGGGCGGCGCCGAGGAAGCCCACGTAGGTGGGCGCCGGCGCCAGGATGACGTCGCGGTCGTCGGTGCGCAGGGCCCGCAGCAGCAGGATCATGGCCTCCTGGCATCCCGTGGTGACCACGATCGAGTCCGGTTCGGCCGTGATGCCCTCGTCCACCGCGAGGTTCCGCACGAGCAGTTGCGTCAGCAGCCCCTTGGTGTGCCCGTACTGGAAGAGGGCGGTGCGCACCTGTGCCGGGGTCCGGCCGAGCTCGTCCTCGAGGTGGCGGGTGAACCGCTCCAGGCAGGCGTGCAGCTGTGCGGGGTCGTAGAAGTTCTCGTACGGGCGGCCCGCGGCGAACGAGACCGCGTCGGGGTACCGGCCGGTGATCTCGTTGAGGAGCGTCATCGAGCCGAGCACCGGGTCGGACAGTGAGCCGTGCAGTTCGTCCAGGCGCAGCGGGAACGAGGGCCGGAACCCGGCCGGTGCCTGCGTGCGTGCAGGGGAATGGGGGAGGGCTGTGGTCGTCACGAGGCGGCCTCTTCTGTGGAAGGAGAGACCGGGGCAGAGTCCCCGGTCTGGGTCTCGAAATCCGGGCCCGTCAGGTCGAGGCCGGCTGTCAGGGGGCCTCGCGGGGCGGGTGCCTTGCCGAGCGTCGGGGAGGGCCGGGACGGCTCCCGGGCGGGAGGCTGAGCCTCTCGGCGCCGATCAAGATCACTGTAGCTGCCGACGGGGGGTCGGCAAGGTTTACTGTGCAGATGTTCAAACTTTGGGATGAACGTTGATCATGGTGCGACTCGCCCGCACTCCTTCTTAACTTTCGGTCACTTTCATCAAAAGACCAGTTCAGAAGGCAAGTTGAGGGAGGCTGCGCGAGGGTCTCCAGGGGGCTGGGGCGGGAAAGGTCGTTGACAGTCGCCGTCGCTTGATAAACACTCGTGCAAGATCAGCTACTGACGGACACCTCGCCCACCCGCCGTACCGCCTGCCCAGGCGGTGCGGCCCCAAGAGGCGGTGAGTGCGTGTGTCGTCGTCGGTACCGGCGCTGACGCTCCGGGGGCCCACACCGTGCGAACCACGTGACACGGGCACCGCCTGCTCATTTCCAGGGGGAGGCCATGGCGCCTGCGCCCACCCGTCGAAACGGACGGCGAACGTTCCTGTGACTGTCATGTTGATTCGCGTGTTCCGCATGCTTGTTCGTACCAGGGGATTGTGATGACTGACTCTCCATCGGCTCTCGTGCTCGACTGGGCCACCGCCTCGCCCGAGGCACGAAAGCGCTTCTCCAGGCCGGTCCGCCCGGCGGCCGGTTCCCCCGCCGACGACGCCCTGCTGGACGGCATCCGGCAGTTGATCGAGGACGTCCGCACCCGGGGGGACTCCGCACTGCTCCAGGCCCTCAAGCAGTTCGACGGCATCGACCTGTCGCCCCGCCACATCCGCGTCGAGGCCGCCGAGTTCGCGGCGGCGCGGGAGGCGCTCGACCCGGCCACGACCGAGGCCATCCGCGTCGCCATCGCCCAGGTGCGCGCCTTCAGCGAGAAGGAACGGGGGCACGCCTCCTGGCAGGAGCGGGGGGACGGGACCCTCCTCGGGGTCACGGCCAAGCCGCTCGACAGCGTGGGACTCTTCGTCCCCTGCGGGAAGGGCTCCTTCCCCTCGGTCCTGGTGCAGATCGCGACTCCCGCGGTCGTGGCCGGCGTGCCGCGCATCGCCGTCGCGGTGCCGCCCGTCGCCGGCACGCCGGGCCAGGTGGACCCGGCGGTCCTCGTCGCCGCGCAGGAGCTCGGCATCGACGAGGTCTACCGGGTCAACGGGCCCGCCGGAATCGCCGCACTCGCCTACGGCACCGAAACCGTCCCGCGCGTCGACAAGATCGTGGGCCCGGGCAGCCCCGCGGTGGCCCTGGCCCAGCGCGAGGTCCAGCGCAGCGGCTGCCTGGTCGAGGTCGGCTACGGCCCCAGCGACTCCCTGATCGTCTGCGACGGGCAGGCCCGTCCCGACCTCCTGGCCGCCGATCTGCTGAACGAGGCCGAGCACGGCCCGGACTCGTCCGCCGTCCTCGTCGGCACCGACGCGTCCGTACTGGCGCGGGCCGCCGAGGAAGTGGCGCGCCAGATGGCCCTGCTGCCCGAACCGCGCCGCCGGTACGCCCACAGCTCCCTCCACGACAACGGGGGCATCGTCCTGGTGCCGTCCCTGTCCGAGGCCATGGACATCGCCAACGACTACGCGCCCGAGCACCTCCAGCTGGCCGTGGCCGAGCCCGAGTCGCTGCTGCCCCTGGTGCGCCACGCCGGCACCGTCCTGCTGGGCCAGTGGACCACCTTCGCCGCGTCGAACTTCGCCATCGGCACCCCGGCCACGCTGCCCACCGCGGGCTTCGCCCGCATCACCAGCGGAGTCACCACGGCGACCTACATGAAGCGCATCGCCATCGCCGCGCTGGACCGCAACGCGTTCGAGCGGATCGCACCGGCGGTGAAGACCCTCGCCGTCCACGAGGGATTCCCCGCCCACGCCGCGTCCGTGACGATTCGACAGGAGGGATCCTGATGACCCCCAAGCCGACCATCCTCCTCCTCGGATGGCGCACCCCCTACATCCGCATCGCCCGCGAGCTCGGTCTGCGCACCGTCGTGCTGTACGCGCCCGGCCAGCTCGACAGCGGTCAGGTGGACCCCGCGGAGGCCGACGAGTCGATGCTGGTGGAACAACTCGCCAACGTCGAGCACGTGCTGCGGGCCGTGGCCCGGCTCGACCTCTCCGGCTGCATCGCCGTGCACACCCAGGAGGAATGGGCCCTGGCCTCCGCCGCGCTCGTGGCCCGCCACCTGGGCGTACGGGGACCCGACGCGGAGGTGATGTGCCGCTTCCGCGACAAGGCACTGCAGAAGGACCACCTGACCGCGGCGGGTTTCGACCTCCCGGCCCACCTGGAGATCCCCGACATCCTCGATGCCGGTGTCCCGTCCCGGGTGGCGGAGTTCGGCTTCCCCACGGTCCTCAAGCCCATCGCCGGTGCGGGCACTTCGATGACCGTGCTGACCCGCGACGTCGCCGACGTCGAGCGGGCCCAGGCCGAGGTGCGGGCGCACCGGGAGACCCCCGAGGTCCTCGGCCGCCGCACCTTCATCGCGGAGTCCTTCGTCTCGGGCGAAGAATGGCACCTCGACGGCTACGTGCTCGACGGCGAACTCGGGTTCCTCTCCGTGTCGCGCTACGGGGTGAACCCCATCGATACGCGCCAGGGACCGCTCCTGTGGAGCACCTGCCTGGACCCCGAGCGCGAGAAGTGGGCGTACCAGCTGGGCGAGGACCTGGTCCGGCGCAGCCTGTCGGTCCTGGGCCTGCGCGACGGCGTGTTCCACCTGGAGGCGTTCCACCAGGAAGACCCCGACCGCCTGGTGTTCGGCGAATGCGGCGCGCGCCTCGGCGGCGCCATGATCCGCGAGGCGATCCACCAGAAGCTCGGCATGGACCTCTACCGGGCCGGGGTCGAGATCGCCGCCGGCCTGCCGGTGACGCCCCCGGGCCCGCCGACCGAGGAGCACGTCGCCTGGACCTACCTGTCGGCGTCCCCCGGCCGGATCGTTGCGCGCCCCACCGAGGACGAGGTGCTCCGCCGGCCCGGAGTCACCGACTTCCGCTACCTCGTCGGGCCGGACGACAGCGTGCCGGACACCACGGTCTGGACCGCCGCCCGCCTGGCGGACGTCACGCTCCAGGCCCCCACCGCCGAGGAACTCGACGCGCGCATGCGGGAACTGCAGGAATGGTTCGGCAACGCGGTCGTCACCCGGCAGGAGTCAGAGATACCCGAGCCCACGCCCCAAGAGGTCACAGCCAGTGCGTGAATTCCCCAGTCTCGTCCCCTTCAAAGCCGGCCCCCACGCCCTCGATCCGCGGGGCGTGGAGCGCCTGGCACTGAGCGAGAGCCCCTTCGGCGCCTCACCCGAGGCCCTGGCCGCCGCCCGTGCGGAGGTCGAGCGGATCAACCACTACCCGAACTCCGACACCGAGCCCCTGCGCGGTGCGCTCGCCGCCCACTACGGGGTACCCGCCGACTGGGTCCTGGTGGGCAACGGCGCGGACGAGCTCATCCTCCTCACCGTCCTGGCGACCTGTGCCGCGGGAGGCCTCGCGGTCACGACGGAGCGCACCTTCGCCGGCTACACCGCCGCCTTCGAGACCGCCGGTCTCACCACGCGCCTCGTCCCCCTGGACGAGAGCGGCCCCGACATAGAGGCCCTGGTCGACCAGGCCCGTACCGCGGACATCACGATCGTCTGCAACCCGCACAACCCCCTCGGACGCGCCCTGGCCGCCGACGAGATCCGCCGCGTCCACGAAGCGACGGTGGAGGGCGGCGGCGTCCTCGTCCTCGACGAGGCGTACGCCGAGTTCGCCGTGGCGCAGGAGTTCACCTCCGGTCTCACGCGCATCGGCGACACCAGGAACGTCGTGGTGCTGCGCACCTTCTCCAAGGCCTACGGCCTCGCGGGGCTGCGCTGCGGATACGCCATAGGCAACCCGCGCGTCATCGACTCCATGGCCAGGCTGCGCAACGTCCTGCCCTACAACGTCAACCGCGTCGCGATCGCCGCGGCCACCGCCGCGCTGCGCGATCAGGACCACCTGCGCCGCGTGGTGCGTGACTCCATCGTCTCCCGCGCCCTGATCACCGAGGGCCTGGCCGCGCACGGCATCCGATGTCTGCCCTCACAGGCCAACTTCGTACTCGCCGAGGTCGGCCCGCACCGGGAGGCGTTCGTCCGGCAGATCGTGTCGGAGCACGCGATCCAGGTACGGGACGGCCACTCCCTCGGCTTCGACCGGCACGTCCGGATCGGCGTGTGCCGTCCCGACGCCGTGGACCGGGTCGTCTCCGCCATCGCGGACGTCCACGACCGGCTCGACACCCCCGTGGGGGCGCTGTGACCAAGCAGACCGGAGCGGCCGCCGTCGCCTCCGTCCTCGCGGCGGCCGGCATCCGGCGCGCCTTCGGCATCCCCGGCCAGCGGATCCTCCCGCTGTTCCACGAGATGGCGAACGAGCACGGCATCCCCGTCGTCCTCACCCGCCACGAGCAGGGCGCCGCGTTCATGGCGGACATGCACGCCCGGCTCGGCGGCATCGGCTGCGCCCTGGCGACCTCGGGCCCCGGCGCCATCAACCTGCTGACCGGGCTCGCCGCCTCCTACATGGACAGCGTCCCCGTCATCGCGATCACCGCGCAGGCCGCGACCTACGAGTTCGGCCGGTACGGCATCCAGGAGGGCACCGGGATCGGTCGGACCCCCGACATCCGCGCGATGTTCGCGTCGACCACCAAGGGGAGCTTCCAGCCGGTCTCCGTCGAACGGCTGATCCCCGACCTGACCGAGGCCCTGCGCCTGGCGACCACAGGACGCCCCGGCCCGGTCCACGTCGACATCCCCAGCGATCTGCTACTCGAACTGGTGCCCGACTACGGTGATCTCCCCGAGGCCGGGGCCCCCGCGGCGCCGGCCCCCGTGCGGGCCACCGAAGAGGAGCTCCTGGCCCTGGACGCGGCCCTGCGCACCGCCGAGCGGCCCCTGCTGCTGATCGGCAACGGCGTCGCCCGCAGCGGAGCCCTGGACGACGCCCTGGCACTGGCCCGGTCCCGCGGCATGGCCGTGGCCGGCACCTTCCTGGCCAAGTCGGTCCTCGACGAGACCGACCCCCACGTCCTCGGCCCCGTCGGCGTGTTCGGCACCCGCGCCGCGAACGAGGCCTTCCACCACGAGGCGGACCTGGTCGTCGCCGCGGGCGTCGCCTTCACCTACCTCAGCACCTCGGGATGGCCCGACACCCTGCGCGGCGACCGCATCGTCCGGATCAACAACGACCGGCGCGAGCTGGAGACGCACGGCGAATTCGGCCGGGGCATCCTGGGCGACGCGGGTGACGTCGTACGCCGCCTCGCCGCACTCGACCCCGGCACCGTCCCCGACGGGCAGGCCTGGGCCGAAGCCATGCGCCGGCGGTTCCCCGACGAGGTCGACACGGGCGGGAGCGACGCCCTGCACCCGGTCACCGTCTGCGAGACCATCAACCGGCACCTCGACGAGCGCACCACGGTCGTCGCCGACATCGGCCAGAACGCCTACTGGGGCGAACGGCACCTGCGCACCCGCGGGGACAACCGGTTCATCATCAACGGCGGCCTGGGCACCATGGGCCACGCCGTCGCCGGGGCGCCCGGCGCCTGGCTGGCGCGGGCCGACCGCAGCAGCGACGAACGCGTGATCTGCGTCTGCGGCGACGGCGGCTTCATGATGGGCGCCCTGGAGGTCTCCACCGCCGTGGCGGAGCAGGCCGCCGTCACCTGGGTCGTCTTCAACAACGGCACGCTCGGCACCCAGCGCGCCTGGTTCGAACGCGAAGGCCATCCGGTCGTCGCCGCCGACCTGCCGCCCTCGGACCACGTGCTCCTCGCCCGGTCGCTGGGGGCGCGGGCGCAGACGGTGCGGACCGCCGACGAACTCGACGCCGCCCTGCACGCGGCCCGCGCCGCCGGCGGCCCCACCGTCCTCGACGTCCTCATCGACCCGCGCCCCGTCCCGGAGGTCTACCAGCCATGACCGCTTTCGACGTCCTCACGGACACCGACCCCGAATTCCTCCAGCGCCTCACCGAACTCGGAGCCGCCGCCGAACTGGCTTCCGAGGCCGTACGCCAGGACCTCCAGAAGCTCTACGACGACGTGCGCGAGCGCGGCGCCGCGGCGGTCGTCGACGCCACCGCCCGCTTCGACGGCGTCACCGTCCAGGAAGCGCTGGTCATCCCCGCCGAGGTCGTGGCCCGGCGCGCGGAGCAGGTCCCGCCCGAGCTC